>JALTEL010000059.1 GCA_027073945.1 Caldifarciminota bacterium
AATAGAAAAATTTTTTCATCAATGACATATGATTATTATACAGCAGGAAATTTGAAAAGACAAATGATCAGTTTGTTCCTACTTCTTTTGAAATTTATAAATCCGTCTGACATAGAAAAACATCAGAGATTTTCTCGTGCTTTTTAGCATTGTTTAAAATGTGTAATTGCCTGCTTGTGTAACCTTAGGCCGATGTGAAGCTTTGCTTGATTATACCTGCTTTTTGCATTAAAACATAGTATTAAAACAGGAGGCAAAATGAATAAAAATAGAGAAATGTTCTTAAAGAGCCTTCTTGGTCAGATAGGCCCTTCGGGATATGAACAGGATACTGTTAAAGTATGGAGAAATAAAGCAAAAAAATATGCACAAAAGGTGAAAGCTGACCTGCATGGAAATTCCATTGCCGTCCTCGGTGAGGGTAAAGAGCCTAAAGTAATGCTTTCCGGACATATAGACGAGATAGGTTTTCAGATAAAGTATATTGATGATAAAGGCTTTTTGTATTTTTCTCCCATAGGCGGGTGGGATCCACAAATTGCCCAGGGACAGAGAGTGTGGATTAAAGGTAAAAAAGATATAATTTTAGGTGTTGTCGGGAAAAAACCCATACATCTGTTGAGCAGTGAAGAGCGCGGAAAAGTGACGAAATTTGAACATATGTATATTGATGTTGGAACCGGCAGTAAGAAAGAAGCAGAAGCTATCGTTGATATAGGCGCACCCGCGGTTGTTGCACATGCTTATGACAGACTGCAGGGCAATGTTGCAGTTGCTCGGGCTTTTGATGATAGAGTGGGTGCCTTTGTTGTGCTTGAGGTGCTTGGCGAACTCGCAAAAAATCCGCCATCCGCCTCAGTGTATGCCGTTGCAACTGTGCAGGAAGAGATAGGTTTGCGTGGTGCTACAACGAGTGCATACGGTATTGCACCGCATGTGGGAATAGCTGTTGATGTCACCTTTGCCACTGACCAGCCGAACATAGATAAGAAATTGCTGGGAGACATCGGACTCGGGAAAGGTCCTGTCATTGCCAGAGGGCCGAATGTTAATCCAAAGGTTTTTGAATTACTTGTTAAAACTGCAAAATCCGAGAAGATACCACATCAAATTGAGGCAATACCAAGGGGCACCGGGACTGATGCGAATGCAATTCAATTAACGAGAAATGGCGTTGCCGCTGGTCTCGTCTCCATTCCCAACAGATATATGCATACGCCATGCGAACTCGTAAATCTTGATGACCTTGATAATACAATCAAGCTGCTTGCAGCTTTTATAAGAAGAATCGAATCAAAAGAGCAGTTCCTTCCGTTTTAAAAATGTCCAGAATAACGGTTAGAGATTTTCAAAAGACCAAAAGGGAAAACAGAAAACTCGTCCTTGTGACCTGTTATGACTACACATTTGCAAAGATCATAGAAGATACCGAAAGCATAGATGCCGTGCTGGTGGGAGACTCCCTCGGCATGGTTATAAAGGGAAATGAGAATACGCTGAATGTCTCTCTTAATGATGTTGTTTATCACACAAGGGCGGTGAGGAGGGCTGTTGAGAATACGCTTATTATTGCGGATATGCCGTTTATGTCTTTTCAAAAGTCAATCGAGCAGGCTGTTGAAAGTGCCGGAGAGTTGATAAAAGCAGGTGCTGATGCCGTTAAAATAGAGGGCGGACAGGAGGTTTCGGAAATTGTAAGCCGTCTTGTGGCATTTGGTATACCTGTTATGGGACATATCGGTATGACACCCCAGCATATAAACGGATTCGGAGGTTACAGGCTACAGGGCCGTTCGGCTCAAACAAGGCAAAAGCTCATTGAATATGCCGGCATACTTGAGAAAGCGGGTGCATTTTCCATTGTGCTTGAAATGATACCCGAAAAATTGGGTGCGGAAATAACACAGAGCCTTAAAATACCCACAATAGGCATAGGTGCAGGTAAGTACACGGACGGGCAGATACTCGTTCTGTATGATGTACTTGGATTATACAGGGATTTATCAATAAAATTCGTTAAACAATATGCTGACGGATACAATACATTTAAACAGGCCTTAAAAAAATATGCCGAGGAAGTGAGGAATGAACGGTTCCCCGATGAGGCACACAGATATGATTAAAGTCGTTGAAAAAGTGAAAGATATGCAGCAGATTGCAGATGACTTAAGGTCTCATAGCAAGGCCATAGGTTTTGTCCCTACAATGGGCTTTCTGCATGAAGGTCATCTCTCACTTATGAGATGTGCCAGAAGTGAGAATGATATTGTTGTTGTATCCATATATGTGAATCCCACGCAATTCGGGGAAGGAGAGGATTTTGGCTCTTATCCGAGAGATATAGAAAGGGATATCAACCTGCTGCAAAAAGAACATGTGGATTTTCTGTTTTTACCCTCTGATGGAGAGATGTATCCTCAAGAGCCGATCACAAAAGTAGGTGTTTATAAACTGGGAGAGCATCTATGTGGCGCCCGTCGAAAGGGGCATTTTGACGGAGTTTGCCTCGTTGTGTCCAAGCTTTTTAATATTGTTAAACCTCATAGAGCGTACTTCGGCAAAAAAGATTATCAGCAATACAGAATAGTGGAGAGAATGACAAAAGACCTTAATTTTGATATTGATATTATGGGATGTCCTATTGTTAGAGAAAAAGACGGACTTGCAATGAGTTCGAGAAATACTTATCTCAATGAAAGAGAGCGAAGCCAGGCTGTTTGCCTGTATGATGCGCTTAAGCTTGCTCAAAGATTAATACAAAACGGAGAGAGAAATTCAAAAGAGATTGTGAAAAATATGGAAAGCTATCTTTCAGGGGTTGAATCGGTGAAATCAATTGATTATATAGAAATAGTTGATAAATATTCACTTACACCTGTTGAACGCATAAAGGGAGATGAACTAATAGCGCTTGCTGTTTTTATCGGGAAAGCGAGATTAATTGATAATATGGAGGTTTTTATATGAAGCTGGTCAGTATTTTGAAGTCAAAGATTCACGGGGCAAAGGTAACTGCCAAGAATGTTTACTATCAGGGCAGTATTACCATTGGAAAGGAACTTATAAAGAAGGCCGATTTGCAGGCATTTGAAAGGGTAGAGGTATATAATATGAATAATGGTGCGAGATTTTCCACCTATGTCATAGAAGGAGAAGGTGAGGTAGTTGAGCTAAACGGTGCAGCTGCCCGTCTTGGTGAAGTTGGAGACCCGCTCATTATAGTCAGTTATATGATGGCGGATACGGATACTGCTGCAAAATACAGGCCTGTTATAATTAAAAGATAGGGGGTGTATATGTACTCTATAATAATCAAAGTGCTGCTTCTGGGCGCCTTTGGCAGCATAAACGCAAAGGCCATTCAGAGTATAACAGTTACGGGCAAATCAGCCCGGAGCGTTGAAATAAAGATGAGCACGGGTAAAATCAATTACAGCGATTTCAAACTTGACGGAGAGACATTTGTTAGATTTGATCTTGGGGATATGGGTGAAATTAATGAAATTGGCAATCCCAATCTGCCTGCTGTAAGAAGACTCGTTGAAGGGCCCGTCGATGCCGAGCCTGAAATTGAGGTAATAAGCATTAATAAAACAATGGTGAATTTGAAACAGGCAGGTATATTACACAGGATAATGCCTTCATACCCTCCTGTGGTAAAGATGAAGGGTGAAGTTCCGCACCTTGTTATGAATAACAAAATATATGGGCATGACGGCCTCTGGCCTTCTGTGCACGTTCGCATCAAAAAGGCAGGTATTATAAGAGGCCATCAGCTTTATCAGGTTGAATTTTTCCCATTAAGTTACAACCCTGTAAAGGGTATGTTAGAGGTGGTTAGAGATATAGATGTGAGAATTACTTTTAAGCAGGGCAATACCGCTGAAACAGAGCAAGGGGTCTCAAGGCTGTATTCTCCATTTTTTGAGCATATGTTAAGTAAAAAGGTTTTGAATTATGGTATTTTTGAAGACAAATTAAATCCTGCTGTACCGGTGGGGTATCTCATTGTTACACCTTCTTCCTTTGTAACAGCGCTTTCACCTTTTGTAAAGTGGAAAACAGAGGAGGGTTATCATGTAACAGTGGCCACAATTCCCGATTCCATTGCACAGGGTGACACGCTTTCAGTCAGGAATTACATATTAAATGCTTATAATAACTGGACCATACCCCCCACATTCGTTCTGCTTGTCGGAGATGTCGGGCAGATATCCAACTGGTGGTCAAGTGCAGCTGATGATCCTGCTAATGACCTATGGTATTCCCTTATGGACAGCGGAGACACCTTCCCCGACCTTTTCATAGGCAGGTTTTCCGCAACAACGGATTCAATGCTATCCGTGATTGTCAATAAAGTGCTTTCCTATGAGCAGACTTTGTGGGGAGCTGACACATTGTGGGCAAATAAGGCCTTTTTTATTGCATCCGCGGATCCGGATAATCATACTATTGCCGAGGCCACACATTCATACTGCATGGGTATTGTCAGAGCACACGGTATGATAACTGATAGTCTGTGGGGATATTCAACGTCAGGTTGCCCCACGATAATAACCAATACCGTAAATGATGGCAGGGCAATGGTTACGTATTCAGGCCATGGCAGCGAGACAGGCTGGGCTGACTATGGTGACTTACAGTACTCCGTGTCAGACCTGTACAGCAATTTTACAAATGGTGTGAAATTACCGTTTGAAGAGACTTATGCCTGTCTGACAGGACATTACACAACAGAAGAGTGCTTTCAGGAGGCATGGCAGAGGGCACCTGATAAAGGTGCGGCAGCTGCTTTCGGTTCATCGGTGACTTCTTACTGGGATGAAGATGATATTCTGCAGAGAAGGCTTTATGACGAGCTTTTTGATACAGGATATGTATGGGTAATGGGCGCCATTGATGAGGGCAAAATTGACTTATACAATCATTATTCAGGAGGAGGAAGGACATACAGGTATTTTTGCGAGTATAATTTGTTCGGAGACCCTTCTATGTATCTCTATTTTAACATACCGAAGGAGATTGCAGCCTCTTATGCCCCCTCCGTTCCTATGGGCAATACTCCTCTTCAGGTCGACGTATCCGATTTGAGCGGAGCGCTTTCCGATGCCTTTGTATCTGCTGTGCAGAACGATAAAGTTTTGGATGCACAGTACACGGACAATTCGGGTACTGCCCTTCTCAATATCCAGCCCACAACCACGGACACGGTGTATGTAATAGTCACAGCCCTTAACCACAAACCCTATTTTGGCTATACCATGGTCAGTACGAGCGGTGCTTATGTATCATACCTGAAGGGCACTATAGATGATGCATCCGGGAATAATGACGGCAATATAAATCCCGGTGAGCAGATCAATTATGGTCTGTGGGTTAGGAACTGGGGACAGGATACCGCATACAATGTAACAGGTATAATTTCCACATCGGACACCTTTGTTAATATAACGGGCAATGCTACTGCGTTCGGCACTGTAGCCGACGGGGATTCTGCTCAGGGTTCAAGCGCCTTTGGGTTCAGTGTGTCAAACAATGTTCCGGACAATCACAATATCGATTTTACCTTGCAAACAGTATATGACGATACAGGTGCTACTGACACCAGTGTCGGATATTTCTCCTTAAAAGTTTACGCCCCGGCATTTTCCGTCTCCAGTGTAAATGTCATTGATACTATCGGGGGTGATAACGGCGATAACGTGGCCCAACCTGCAGAAACCGTTGATATCAATCTTGTTACCGCTAATATTGGCCATGAAGATGCTGCAAATGTATATGCACGGATAAGCTGCCAGAACTCAAATATAACAATTTTACGCGATTCCTCTCTGTTCGGTAATATACCCGTGTCCCAGACAGTTGCGAGCATAAATCCGTTCAGGATAAGTATTGACCAGAATATGCCTGTTCCGTCTTTCCCTGTTATTTACGTGCATTATGTGACAGGAAACTACAGTTTTGACGATAGTTTCAGGATTACCGTGGGTAATACTGGATATTTTACAAATTTTGAAACTGCCGATACTGCTGACTGGTCCTGTGATAATCCATGGCATGTTACAGAACACAGGTATCATTCAGCAACGCATGCCTTTTATTTTGGAACAGAAGGCTCATGGAGTTATCCGAACAATGCCAATGCTTCACTTACTTCGCCTGCAATTACACTCGGGCCTTCCAGTGTATTGTCTTTCTGGACCTGGTATAATCTTGAGTCCGGCTATGATTATGGCTATGTTGAGGTAAGTAGCGATAATGGTGCCACCTGGCATCAGCTTATGCAGCTGAATGGGTCTGCGGATTGGAGCAAAAAGATAATTGATTTGAGCAGTTATTCATCAGGCACATCCGTGCTCATAAGATTCAGGGCAGTAACGGACGCCAGTCAGACATACGAGGGATGGTATGTTGATGATGTTATTGTCACACCACCTGCTCCCCCTCCGACGCTTTCTCTGAAAGATGTGGCGGTGGATGATGCAGCGGGCAACAACGACGGATTTGCCGACCCGGGCGAAAATATTAAACTTGTAGTATCAATCGAAAATTTGTGTGAGGATACTGTCTTCAATACCACTGCAAAGATGGTTTCACTGAGTGATATGGGCAGCGTTACGGATTCCACCGGTAATTTCGGTAACATTATTCCTTCCTCTTTTAGCACGGATACCTTTGGAATTACAATATCTCAAAATGCCTATGCAGGATACAAAATTCATCTTCTGTTCTTTGTTGACGGAAACGGAGGTACATTCGAAGATACACTCTCGTATTATCTGACAGTGGGTGACAAGAGACAGCTGCCGCAGGGACCTGATTCATACGGGTATTATATCTATACAACAGGTGATATATGCACAGAGACCCCGGTCTACAACTGGGCGGATATAACGGGTTCCGGCACGCTTGTGGCTGACGGTGACGACTCTTCGGAAGTTGTACAACTGCCTTTCAGCTTCAAATACTATGGAACCACGTATAATTCTATAACGGTTTGTTCCAACGGCTGGATTGCACTGGGAGACCAGAGTTCCTCGCATGCTCTCAGTAATGTTCCTCTGCCTGACCCCTCATCTCCCAACAACATGATTGCGGGTGTGTGGGACGACCTTAACCCTGTAGCCACAGGTAGTGGAAAGATATATTATTACAGTGATACCCAAAACCATAGATTTATCGTTGAATATGATAATGTCTACCATTACGGCTCAACTTCCCCGGAAAAATTTGAGATTATATTGTATGACCCGTCCAACGACCCGACCTTGACAGGAGATGGTGAAATTATAGTTCAATACGCGAGTAAGCCGACACAGTGGGATTTCACAACAGGTATAGAAAATGCCGATGGGAGTATAGGACTCACCTATGTATGCGATAGTTCTTACGATAGTTACGCACTTCCAATTGACCAGGCTTTTGCCTTGAAGGCTACCACTGATACACCTGTATATGTGGCTGTCTCGGAAAGAAGAAATGCCATCCGCAGTTTCATCTACGCCCTGATGCCGGCATCTCCCAATCCTTTCAGATCAAGTACTTCTATAAGATTTTCCATTGCGCGGGATACCCATGTCAGCCTCAATATATATGATATAAACGGCAGACTTATAAGAACTCTTGCGGATAGAAACATGAAAAGAGGCATCTACAGTATGCTCTGGAACGGACGGGATAAAACCGGCAGGAAGCTTTCTTCAGGAGTTTATTTTTACAGGCTGAATGCAGGTATGTACAGAAAATCGAGGAAAATAATATTACTTAAGTGATTTTGCATTGAGTTTTGTGTGTTACTGATGTAGAACGGGATGTATGTGCATTCTTTTGTCTGTTCCTGTGTATGCCATTATAATTTATAGACCAGATAAACCGTGAAAGGAGGCAAATATGAAAAAGTACGTATACTTCTTTGGTAATGGAAAAGCCGAAGGCTCTAAAGAACTGAAGAATCTGTTGGGCGGGAAAGGTGCGAATTTGCATGAAATGACGGCTATGGGCATTCCGGTTCCACCGGGTTTTACAATATCCACTGAGGCGTGTGTCTATTTCTTTAAAAACAATGATATGCCTCAGGGACTGGATACTGCTGTTTCGGAGAATCTCAAAAGACTGGAGCAGGTTATAGGCAAAAAATTTGGAGACGAAAACAACCCGCTGCTTGTCTCTGTACGCTCGGGTGCGAGAATATCCATGCCCGGGATGATGGATACGATTTTAAATTTAGGTCTGAATGATAAATCGGTTGAGGGCCTTGCACAGCAAACAGGTAATAAAAGATTTGCTCTTGATTCTTACAGAAGATTTATTCAGATGTTTGGTGAGACTGCAAAAGGCATACCTCACAAAGTGTTTGAATCCGTTCTTTCAATCAAGAAAAAGAGTAAGGGCATAGAGTTCGATTATGAACTTGATGCTGCCGATCTTGCCAGTTTGATAGAGGAGTACAAGAAAATCTATCAAGATAAAACAGGTGAGGAGTTCCCTCAGGACCCATGGCAGCAGATGTGGGCTGCTATAATAGCTGTTTTCAATTCATGGAATAGCGAAAGGGCAATAAGTTACAGGCAGATAAACAGGATTCCCGATGAATGGGGCACTGCTGTCAATATTGTTGCAATGGTTTTTGGGAATATGGGTGATGATAGCGGAACAGGCGTTGCTTTTTCGAGAGACATAAGGAACGGTGAAAATCAGTTTTACGGAGAATTTTTACCCAATGCACAGGGTGAAGATGTGGTGGCGGGCATTAGAACACCCCATGCCATCAATAAATATTCCAAACAGGAGAAGAACAGCGAATTACCAACCCTTGAAGAGTTAATGCCTGCAATGTACAAGCAGCTTGAGGACATTGCCCATAAGCTTGAAAATCATTACAGAGATACTCAGGATGTGGAATTTACCATTGAAAAAGGCAAGTTGTATTTGTTGCAGACCAGGACGGCAAAAAGAACGGCAAGGGCAGCCGTAAAAATAGCGGTGGATATGGCAAAAGAAGGTATTATCTCGAAGGAAGAGGCATTAATGAGGGTAGATGCAAAGAGAATTTCAGAACTTCTACATCCTCAGATAGACCCTGTTGCCTCCAGAGAAGTTATTGCAAAAGGTCTGGGTGCCTCTCCTGGCGCCGCTTATGGCAAGGTGATTTTCGACTCTGATGAAGCTGCAGAGGTGGCATCCACAGGCGAGCCCGTGATACTGGTCAGAAGCGAGACTTCCCCGGAAGACATAAAGGGTATGGCTAAATCAAAGGGTATTCTTACATCAAGAGGGGGCATGACATCTCATGCAGCGGTTGTTGCAAGAGGGATGGGAGTCCCTGCCGTTGTTGGTGCAGAAGAAATTGATGTTGATTATGGCAAGCAGCAATTTTTGGTTGGCGGTGCGGTTGTTAAAAAATCCGATTATATAACCATTGACGGCACAACCGGCGAGGTGATGATCGGTAAAATAAATACCATTGACCCTGAAATATTTGCTGAATTTGATCAATTTTTAAAGTGGTCGGATGAAATCAGATGGCTGGGCGTAAGAGCGAATGCCGATACACCGGGTGATGCGGAGCGTGCGAGAAAATTCGGTGCCGAAGGTATAGGTCTTGCAAGAACAGAGCACATGTTCTTCAGCGGTGAGCGTATTTACGCTATGCAGGAAATGATACTTGCGGAAAGCACTGAGGAGAGGAAAAAGGCGCTTGCAAAGCTATTACCCATGCAGAGAGAGGATTTCAAAGGACTTTTTAAAGCAATGGACGGATTTTCCGTTACAATAAGATTGCTTGACCCGCCACTTCACGAATTTGTTCCAAAAACAGAGGAACAGATAAGAGACCTGTCCGAGAGAACAGGAATCCCTGCTGATATTATAAAAGAAAAGGCAGAGTCTCTCAGGGAATCAAACCCGATGCTCGGACATAGGGGATGCAGGCTTGGTATAACCTATCCTGAGATTACCGAGATGCAAACACGCGCAATAATTGAAGCTGCAATAGAGGCAAAGCAAGAAGGCGCGCGCGTAAAACCCGAAATTATGGTGCCCATTGTGGCCCTCAAATCCGAACTGGACAATCAAAAGGCCATTATTGACAGAGTGGCAGAGGAAGTAATGAAAGAAAAAGGTGTGGAACTTGAATATGCGGTGGGGACTATGATTGAGTTACCGAGGGCGGCTTTGACCGCTGACCAGATAGCTAAAACAGCCCAATTTTTCTCTTTTGGTACAAATGACCTTACGCAGACTACATTCGGATTTTCCAGAGATGATGTGGGAAAATTTGTTCCGGAATATATAGAAAAAGGCATTATAACGGATGACCCGTTTCAGGTGCTTGATCAGCAAGGAGTAGGACAGCTGGTAAAAATTGGCGTGCAGAAAGGCAGAAGCACAAGGCCCTCCTTAAAGGTTGGTATCTGTGGGGAACATGGCGGAGAACCCAAAAGTGTTAAGTTCTGCCATAGAGCAGAGCTGGATTATGTTTCCTGTTCTCCTTTCAGAGTTCCTGTGGCTAGGGTTGCTGCGGCTCAGGCTGTTCTTGAGCAGAAAGCTGACAGAAAGAGGTAACTATAATACTTTAAGCAGGAAGGGAATTTCCCTTCCTGCTTATTTTAATATAGAGCATTAGAAATAAAAGCATCAAAATACTCATATATACACCTGCTTTAAACATTTTTCCACTATAGCGGAACACCACTCTGTGTGAGCCGGGTGAATTAATCCGTACTGCTGTAAAATAGCCGTCAGCCTTCAACACTTCTGTCCTTTTCCCGTCAACTGTACATGCCCACTCGGGATACCATCTTTGTTTGATATAGAGATATCCGGGTTGATTGTTTTGAATCTCAAAGATGAGTTTTTGCGGTTTGTCGGAAATTTTTTCAATAACAGCGGGCATGGTTTGATACTCATCAGTCATCAGATTATACCATAGCGTACTGTCCTGTGAATCTGTGTCTATACGTGGGCAAAAATAATATGCAGGTACGGAGTCTTTGACTTTAAAAAGCGCACAGGGACCCATATCGTCAATCTTTTTAAAATCATCGCAGGAATTATACAGATTCTTTTTGGGTGTAAAGTAATACTTGATGCCGAGGTTTTTAAAGAGCTGTCTTATATGCAACGTATCCCCTTTGCTTTCGAGCACCTCAAGTTTGAAATACATCTCCTGTATAAAGTGAGGCACCATTTGAAGCGCAACGTAACCGCCCAGGTTTTTGTAACCGTATTTCATCAGAAAATCACCCGGGAATAATGTGCCTGCCAGAAAGTAATTTTTCAAATTCATTTGCTGGTAAGGGAAAAATGTTAAAAGTTCCGTTGAATCAAGTCCTTGTGGTGATTGTGATAGGTAAAAATGCTCTTTATCCAGCTTTGTCGGGACATACAATGCATGTTCAATGTTTCTTAGTCTTTGAGTTTTAAGCAGCATTGCCTGTGTGAATAACAATTCAATGAAAAGCAGGATATAAAGCACGCCTCTCTGTGTTTTTACGAACATTTTTGCCGGTACTGCAAAAGCAAATACAAAAAGAAGCATGCTAATGATAATTTCCACGTCGTTAGCCGGGTTTTTTATATCCAGTAGTGAGTAAAAGCCTCTATTTCCTGCATTGGTCAGGGCAAAAATAATATAGAGACACACAAATAGCAACACCACAGCAGAAAAAATACGAAGTCTTTTTACTTTTATGCCTTGCTTAAAACCCATACCTGCAAAGTAGGAAATGCCCACTATGGATAGTATCCACCATCTCACAGGCGCCCTTATACTGCCGATTATCGGTAGTGTTGCGAATAAATGATACAGAGGATTTATATCGGGAAAGGCCATTAAAACCCCTGCTGCAATGAGGCATAGGAACACAATGGTGCTTCTGCGTTTGATTTTTCCGATTCCGGATACAAAAAGCCCGAGCCCTGTTATTGTCAGGAATATTTCACCGAAGAAAAATGGCACAACATAGGCAGGATATCTGAATGGGTATTGAAAAATAAGAAAAAGCCATGAAATAGCAATAGGCATGGAGTCTTTAACAATGAAGTTGTAGCCTTTTGCAATATGACTTCTTTCTGATTTAAAAATAAGTTGAAAGCTCGGAAGAATCTGGGGAAGTGCAAGAAAAGCGGCAATAATGAACAACAAAATCACAAGTAAGCCTGCATTAATACTTTCTCTGATTGTTTTCGCTTGCAGTATTGCGTATAGAAAAGCCCCTGATGCTGTTATTATAAATAGCTGAGGATGATATGACAGTATCTGAAGGACCGCTGTGACGACAAATAATATCTTCCACCTAAGAGCTTTGGCTTCGTTAAAGTGTTCTATGCTCAACAGAAGGAAGGGGAACAGCATTAGAGTACCGATTAT
>JALTEL010000060.1 GCA_027073945.1 Caldifarciminota bacterium
ACTTCTGTTTTAGTTCTGTTTTAGAGATGTTTTTTTGCTATATAAGGCTAATGGTCTTTCCTTATTTTGAACTTCACCCGAACTTTGATATATCCCCCTTCCATCTCGCCCCATGTCCGTCCCCGATGATATACTGGAGAAACTGAAGGAAGGCCGCACCCTCGTCCTGATGCACGGCAACGCCGACCCCGATGCGGTGGGCAGTGCGTTTGCTCTGGCCGAAATTATTCCTTGAGCCATTTCTGAGCGGATTGGGCCCTTTAGGATGGATGTCCTACCGCACCCGGTTCTTCCCACTCTTTCAGCGATTCCTTTTTGCGTGGCTGTTGGAGGAGGATTGGAAAAACCACTGATTATAGTCAGAGACATAACTTTTTAAACTAATGATGTCTCTGACTACCGTCGCTGACCCGGCAAAAACCGTTTGTGCAAATCATAAGTAAGAAAGTTAGGTCGGCGACTATATTCTTGCAGGGAGAGAGTGGGCAGCAAAAAATACGCCTTCCATGGAACTTCAGATTACTTCTCTTCAGATGTCAGCAGCCTTTCCAATTTATCAGGGACAATGATCTTAATGCCCGTTTTCTCTTTTTCATAGAATATTATCTGTCCTTCTATACTTTCAGAGAGCATATCTTTGGAGGAGTAGGTTGTGGGTTTTATGCTTATGGGCATTCCTCCTATGAATCCGTCAATACCTTTGCTCTCCTCTTCGGGGTTGAAATACGATAGTCTACATTAAGTTGTTTGGCAACCTTCTTTATTATAGCTTCTTGGAATTTCAGGCCAAGAAATATTTTGACAATCGCAAGGTCTCTTACCCATGCCTGAACCATCTCTTCGTCTATTTCGGTAACCGCATTTTTAAGATTTGCAACCATATATAGGATTTTCTTGGTCGCTGTTTCTATTGCATCAGGGTGTTTCTCGATATACCATTTTTCCCACTCCTCTAATGTGTTATCCGGAAATTCTTTTATCAACTCGCTCATCTGCCTCACGGCTTTCGGGCGAGTTCCCTGTGCGTTTTGGTTGGCTAGATTCAAAATTTATGTTACATATTTTGGAAATTCTGGGGTTTCAACATCCATAAGCATCCGAATCTCTTCAGTCTTAATCTTAATTTGCATTTTCTGACCTCCTACTGGATTTCTTTAACCCCCTCGTCTCTAACAATTTTACTCAGATGCTCGTACCCCTCGTCTGCCCTTATAAATTTGTCTTTCATATCATAATCTCTTTCTCTATTTGCCCAAGCATAGCCTTCCTTTATTAAGTACAAATTAATGAAGATCTTGTTCTTGAGGTAAACATATGCTTCCACAGTATTTCCTTCAGCCGTGTATCCTCTGTCAAAGCGGAGATATATTTTTTTATTTGAAACATACTTGTGAAGGTATTTTCTTGTTTTTTCCAACTCCTTTATTGCTATTCCTTGAAACTTTACCACCAGACCAGTATCTAACTGAATACTACAATCTTCCAGAATGGCGTTCACCTTATACAAGTGCTCCTTTTTGAAGTTTAACTTATCAGGCTCAATTTTTGGGCTGGCATCTTTAATCCTTGGTGTATAGCTTATTTCTTCTGCTTGAATAGGATTAGTTCTCTTTATAATCTCAATCTTTCTTTCAAAATTCATTAAATTCTTAGTTTGCACTTTTTTTCTGATAATATCCAGAAATTTTTCATTTATTTCGTAGCCCACCGCCCGCCGTCCCAAGTTTAATGCAACTTTAGCTGTAGTGCCACTTCCCAAGAACGGGTCTAAAACCGTTTCTCCAACGAATGTGAACATTTTAATGATTCTTTTGGGCAATTCTTCTGGGAACATTGCTTCGTGCTCAACTTGTCTGACTCCTCCGAAATACCAGTGGCCGTAAAAACACTCTTTCCATTCTTCTTTACTGAGTTTGGATTTCTCTTTTATTTCTTTGGGTATTTTCTCACTCTTTCCCGGCTTCTTGAAAATTAGTATGTGCTCATAGTCAATTTCTATCATTCCGTTTGGAGGATACGGATATGAACCCATTATATTTGCACCACCAGTAGTATTCATTGTCGTTTTTTTCTGCCAAACTATGGAACCCATGTAATCAAAGCCGATGTCTTCGCATTGTGCAATGATTTCTGCGTGCAATGGAACTATCTTGTACCTTCCATAGACTATTGCTCTAGCGAATTGATCTCCTATATTTACTACAAGTCTTCTCCCGGGTTTGAGGACCCTGTAACCTTCTTTCCAAACCCTATACAAGTCTTTTAGATATTCATGTAAGGTTTGGCCGTATCCAACCTGCCCTTCAACGGCATAATTTTTTATTTGCCAGTATGGAGGGGATGTAACCACTAAGTGCACCTCGTTGTCATCTATCTCCATCATTTTTCGACTGTCTCCAATGATTATTTTAGATTGCCCATCCATATTATCACATCAGTTTCTTCTATTTCCCCGAACCATGTTATCGCGGAATTGGGTTCTTTGTGTCGATGAGAACTATATCTTCTTGCCCCTTTTAAGTTTTTGCATTCACTTGCTCTGTTGCATAAATACTTTTATAAAGCCATGGTGCATATTCATGGGCGTTAGATAATCAGAGACATAACTTTTTAAACTAATGATGTCTCTGACTACCGTCGCTGACCCGGCAAAAACCGTTTGTGCAAATCATAAGTTAACAAAGTCAGGGCGGCGACTATAAACCATGGAAGGGATTGCGGTATGGCCGAGATGGAGATACATAAGCAGTATATAAGAAATTAAGAAATTGGTCCGGGGTGCCCGAATGGAGAATCCGGGAGTCTGCGGGAGTTGTGCAACAGAGCATCTTCACGCAAATCCTTAAATAGCCCCTACCCATTTTTGGGCTATGGACGCTTTCACGGCACTGCGCCTGCTGGCCACCAT
Source organism: Caldifarciminota bacterium (assembly GCA_027073945.1). The sequence continues at coordinate 2,909 of JALTEL010000060.1, forward strand.
TATTATGGTGATGTTCCTTCCGGGCTATCTTCTGGTCAATACGCTATTTCCGGCCAGAGGCCAGCTGGATGTCGAAATGGACCAGTTGTACAGATTCGGCATAGGTATGGTGCTGAGCATCTTCATAACCATCGGAGACGGCATTTTTCTCAATACCCTCGGAACGGACAGCACGGGCCACGGCTACATAACCGGCCCGAACCTCTGGATAACCCTGAGCATCATAACCGCCTTTCTCTTTGTACTGGGGTGGTACAGGGGGGCCTATCCGAAAATGGGAGAGATACACCCGAAACTCTACAGGGAGCCGAAAAAGGAGGCGCTGGTGCAGGGCAGCAGCAGGCTGGGAATGAAGGCGGAAAAGGACCTTGCGGCACTCATGAAGGAAAAGAAGAGGCTGGAAAGGTTCATAGAGGAAGCGGAAGAGACGGAGAAACAGATTACCGACCTCAACATTGTAAAGGAATGGAGCGACAGGAGAATAAAAGCGGTGGAAAAACTGGCGGAAGTGAATCACGATATCGACCGCATACGCAGGGGCTCGGGCAGGGCAAAAAAAGTGAAAAAACCGCCGAAGAAAAGGAAGGTGAAAGAGTGAGAGACGAAGGGGAGTACAAGATGGTAATCGTGGTCAGGAAGGACATTAAACTCAGCCCCGGCAAAATGGCCGCTCAGGTGGCCCATGCCGCTGTTACCTGCTCCCTCCGTGCAAAGGAGAAGAAAAGGAAGTGGATGAAGAAGTGGATGGACGGCGGCCAGAAGAAGGTTGTTGTAAAGGGAGAGAGCATAAACCACCTTAGAGAACTGATGATGCGAGCCAGAGAACTTGACCTCCCTGTTGCACTCATAACCGATGCGGGCCATACCGAACTGCCTCCGGGAACCATAACCTGCCTCGGAATCGGGCCCGGCCCCGAAAACCTCATAGATGCAATAACCGGAGACCTCACGCTGCTCTGAACCTCAGGAAAATAAGGGT
>JALTEL010000061.1 GCA_027073945.1 Caldifarciminota bacterium
TGAATCGAGTTTCCTGGTGGGGAAACCGAGGCGTTCAAGTCGAGGTTAAGGATCAGTTTGATTTCGGATCTCGGACCTCAAGCTAACCCGTTCAAATGGGCCTGAAATTGGCCTGGAAAAGTCTGATAGTTGTATCAAATCCACAGAAAACTAATCGAGGTGAAATGGCATGAACGAGTACGACATCATCTCTCTTGGTTTGGGTATTCAGCCACCCTGGAGGATTGCAGGACAAATTCTTGATAGACAGAAAACTCTCCACGACTTGAGGATCAAGATAAAGGCTGATCGTGGCGCAAAATATCCTTGTCCAGTATGTGGCAAGATGTGCAATGCCCATGATTTCCAGGAAAAGGCATGGAGACATCTCAACTTTTTCAGCATCATTGTTATATCACTACCAATGTACCCAGGACAAACTGCCCAGAGCATGGAGTAAAGGTAGTCAAAGTGCCATGGGACCGAAAGGGAAGCAGGTTCACATTGCTATTTGAACAGGCTGCAATGGTTTTTGTAAGGGAAACGTATATAAATCTATTAATGAAATTCCATTGATGTATTCTATGCTTGGAGAAAGACACCCTGGTTATGACTGTTTTATATTTAGGAGGGATGCATACCAAAATTATAAACTAGGGAACATTTGTGTAGGAATCAATTGCATCGAGTCAATCTTGCTTACTAATCTTATCATTTTTGCAGCTAAACCTGGTGTATTTACCGACGAACATCTAACTTTTCACATCGGCAACGAAAAGGTATGGAAGCAAAGTATATATGATGACTATAGGCTTCATAATGAAAAGGAAGCCTATAAGCTGTTAGTCGATCTGGATAGAGAATTTGGTCCTTTTGATAGGAATTCTATGCCTGGATCTTTTTTGACGCTCATAGAAAATAGCAGGCAGTGCTACGTTGGAAACTACGTGTCAATTTAGGAGGCGGGAAATGTTTTTTGTTGTAAGCACAGGTCGTTCTGGCACACAGACAATAGCGCGCACATTGTCGGCATTACCGGGTTGCACTTGCCTTCAGGAGCCAGCACCAGAGCTAATTATCGAATCATCAGCATACAGGTACGGAGAATTCGATGGCGAAAAATTGAAACAAATCCTCCTAGAAACACGCTACCCGAAGGTAAACGGAACAGTGTATGGAGAATCTAACCAAACGCTTTCACTTATCATACCTGTGCTGGTTGACGCTTTCCCCGCTGCAAAGTTTGTTTGGTTGATACGTAATGGCTTAAATGTTATAGCATCGACCGTAGCCAGACAATGGTACACCGGGCATTCATCAAACCATGACCGTTACGAGGATTGTTCACCGATTGAAAAGGCATGGATTGACGGTCGTATTATGGGAGATCACTGTGGAGATGTGCCATATGAGCAATGGAAGGAAATGGATCCATTTGCTCGTTGTTGTTGGTATTGGAGTTACGTAAACAGACTTATCGAACAAGATTTGCAAGAGTATGCGCCAGTATATGGATACCGAATGATTCGATTAGAACAAATCGATGCAGAACTACCAAAACTGATCAAATGGCTGGGATTGGATACAATGACTATGCCGAAGGTAGGTCATCATAACCGTGCCCATTATACTCCATATCATTGGACTAATTGGACAGAAGCGGAACGAGAAACATTTTTATACTGGTGTCGTCCCCTGATGGATAGGCTATATCCAGACTGGCGTGACGAGACACGAGAATTCTTACCAAAGAAGAACAAATCTGTTAAACGATTTGTCAAGAAGTCCTCGATTGGTTCAGAGGAGCAATTACTTGCTAGTCAAAAAGAGGCACGTAATCTATCCCAAGGCGGCTCTTTTGTCCACTTCACCACTCTACTCCCCGTTCATCCGAGAATTTCTGTATATATCACCTCCTATAACCAAAAGAAATATTTGATTGAGGCAATTGAAAGCGTTTTAGCCCAGACATGCAAACCTTCCCAGATCATTGTGGTTGATGATTGTTCCACCGATGGATCCCAGGATATTATTGCCCAATATGCCGAGCGTTATCAAAAACTAATAACACCTGTCTATCATAAAAAAAACTTGGGTATTGCAAAATCACGGATTGATGCTCTTCAGGCAGTGACTGGCGACTATGTAACCTATGTGGACGGTGACGACCGCTTTTTACCCACTAAATTAGAAAAAGAACTTAACCTTCTTTTAGAGAATCCAGAAGCTCAGATTGCTTACTCAAACAACTATTATATTACACCAGAGGGAAATCGCACAGGAGTGTGGACTGACGGTGAAATGCCCCCTGAGGGGTATATCTTTCGTCAGACTTTCGCCCGGGATTTCCCCAAACGAAGCCTTTACCGCATGGAATTGGTAAACTACCAGGCATGGAAGTCGGTAGGTTTCCATGATCCCAACATATCAATCTATGAAGATTATGATATGCGGATCCGAATGACAAAGTATTTACAGGTAGCCTACTACGATGAGCCATTATCTGAAATCCGTCTTCACGGCACTGGGCTTTCCAGTTCAAAAGCCACCCGACATTTGGCCTCGCTGGATTATATTTACCAAAAAAACTGGCCGCTTTTAAATGACTTAAGTCTGAAAAAACGGAAAGAGGTTCAACAAAAAATTGAAGGCTGGATTGCGGGAATTTCAAATATGGCTGCTAAGGAGTTGTGGGAAAATCATCTACAGAGAGAGGGTCCCCAAGGACTAAATCCCGCGTGTCACTCCAAAAGTGTTTCTACCAGCAATGGAACAGAAAGATTTGATGAACTCGGTTCTAATATGCTCTTCATTATATCCCAGCCAAGGGCTGGGTCTACTCTCTTGCAGTGTATCCTGAGTGGCCACCCGACCATACATACCGTTACCGAACCTTGGATTATGCTGCATCCTTTGTACGTATTCAAAAAAAAAGGGGTGGCGGCTGAATATGACGCATCGTTAGCCAGGCAGGGACTTGATGATTTTCTTATGCAGGTTCCTGAAGGTGAAGAATTGTACATTAAAGCACTGCGGGAGATGGCGTCTGTTTTGTACAATAGGGCATTGGAATTATCCGGGAAAAGCTTTTTTTTAGATAAAACCCCAAGATATTATTTCATAATCCCAGAGCTTTATCGCGTATTCCCGAATGCGAAATTTATTTTTTTACTTCGAAATCCCATGGCGGTACTTTCGTCCGTTTTAAGCACATGGTTTGAAAATCAAATACAGGCTTTGGTAAAAAGTCCTTGTCATTATATAGATCTGACAAAGGGCCCACATTACTTAATCGAGGGTATCAATAAATTAAAAGAAGACGCAATTGTTGTTCACTATGAAGACTTGGTGAGGAAACCGAAAGAAGTTATACAACATGTATGTAATAGAATCGGCATCCCTTTTTATGAAAGTATGTTGGAATATGGCCAGCATCCAGCACCCAAGGGTAGATTTGGAGATTCCGTTGGGGTTCATAAGCATAACAGGCCTGTTTCAGATTACGTTGATAAATGGGTTAAAAACCTGACAGCCCCAAACCTTATAGAATTTGCAAGCCAGTATCTTTCGAGCCTGGGTTCAGATGTGTTTTCGAATCTAGGTTATTCATATCAAGAGATAAAAGATACATTAGATTCACAAAGAGTTCTAGAAGATCAAGAAACTCCTCAGAAGAAAATTAAGGAATCCACTGTCCTGAATCAGCAAGGCGAAGAACTTTTTAAAAATGGCAACCTAGAAGGAGCATTAGATGCCTTTACAAAGGCATTAGAGATAAATCCAAACTTTGCGACCGCTCATAACAACCTTGGTGTATTGTACTGGCAGACTGGAGATCTCAAAAAGTCCTTGCAATATTTTACAAAGGCACTCCGGATTGATCCATATGATAGG
>JALTEL010000062.1 GCA_027073945.1 Caldifarciminota bacterium
AAAGGCAGTGGATTTTTTGAAAAAGACTTTTTTTACAAAGCAGGTAAAAGACTCGAAAAGTTATTAATGTTGGATTGTTCAAATATGCAGCTTTATAATAATTATAAAACATAAAGGAGGATTTATGTTAGAAATAAAGGACTTAAATGTAAGAATAGAAAATCAACTTAAATTAAAGAACATTTCTATTACTGTTAAAAGTGGAGAAATGCATGTTCTTATGGGACCGAACGGAAGCGGAAAGAGTACGCTGTCTTTTGCTCTTATGGGACTGCCAAAGTACACTGTAGAAAGTGGATCCATATTGCTTGACGGCAAGGACATAACAGAGAAACCCGCATATGAGAGGGCTAATATGGGCATGTTTCTCTCATACCAGAACCCCATAGAAATTCAGTCTCTGCAGTTTATATCCTTTTTAAGAGAAGTTTTGAAAAAAAGGACAGGACAGATTGATGACAAGCTGGTGAAAAGAATTTTTAACAAGTTGGGTCTTGATGACGCTTTTCTGTCCAGAGATGTGAATTACAATTTCTCCGGGGGCGAGAAAAAGAGAGCTGAGATGGCCCAGATGCTTTTGATAAATCCGAGTTATGCCATATTGGATGAACCCGATACCGGTGTGGATGTTGATTCCATGAAATACATTGCCGGAGCGATTAACGAAGTGGCAGGTAGAGGGACAGGGATTATTCTCATAACACACTATGCGAGAATTTTGAAGGAGATAGGCACAGATTTCTTTGTTCATATATTGGTGAATGGTGAGATAAAGGCAGAAGGTGGACCAGAGCTTGCAGGACATATAGAAAAGCATGGTTTTGGAGATAAGAAATGAGCAGCATTGCGAGGCAAATTGGGGAGAAAAGAGGAGAACCCACATGGGTGCTGGATTTAAGAGAAGAAGCCGAAGCATATATAAAGAAAACAGATTTCCCCGAAGGCATAGCCTCTTTGTCTCTTGATAAGTATAACCCTCTTGGGAAGGGAGATGTCAGTCTTCCGGACATAAAAACACTTGATGATATACCTGCCGACATAAGAAACATGCTTGTTAAGATGGGAGTACCGCAGTATGAATGGCAGAAAATTCTGGGGCTTTTGCAGGTGGATACGAGTACACAAATGAGCTCTTTCAAAAATTATTTTGAGGAACAAGGTGTTGTTGTCATGCCTATGAGCGATGCGCTGAAAAAATATGATTGGCTTAGAGATTATGCTTTTAAACTTATGCCTTACAAAAAAAATAAAATAGCAGCCTATCATACAGCTTACTGGAATGGCGGAGTTTTTATGTGGATAAAGAAAGGAGCAAGAGTTACATACCCTTTGCACACGTATTTTCTCATCACAGAGGAAGCTCTTGCACAGGCAGACCATGCGCTTATTGTTGCAGAAGAAGACTCGGAAGTTACATTTATAGAAGGTTGCACGGCCCCACCTCTGGTGCGATTTTCCTCTCATATAGGAGCAACAGAGGTGTATGTGAAGAGTGGCGCAAAGGTTAAGGGTGTTGTTTTACAAAACTGGCCGAATTATGTCAACACCCGACCATATACACATGTGTTTGTTGAGGAAAAAGGAGGAATAGACATAGTAGTGGCTATTTTAGGTACGGGAAAATCAGCAGGTAGGTTTGAGGAGGTTGACCTCAAAGGTCCGTATGCGAGAGCCTCTGTGAATAGCCTTTCTTTTGTAAAAAAGGACGAGATGCTTGATGATGTAATCAAAATAAATCTTGAGGGGCCCTATACCAAGGGGTTGATCCGGACAAAGAGTCTTATCAGAGACAACGGTATTTCAACATCAACAACATCTATCGAAGCTAAAAAAGGAGGTTGTTTTTCGCATGGACACATTGAATGTACAGGCCTGTTGCTGACTGAGGGCGGAAAACACAGCACATATCCTTCTGTAAGCAGCAAATCTCCGAGTGCTTTTTTAAATCATGAGGCCTATGTCGGGAAAATATCAGAGGAAGTTGTTTCGTATCTTATGTCCAGGGGACTGAATGAAGAAGACAGCTTAAGCCTTATTGTAAAGGGTTATGTAGAGCCCGTGACAAAATACATACCTTTTGAATATGTGGGTGAAATTTTGAGGATGGCCAACCTGATTGCCACAGGGGGATTGTGATGATAAAAAAAGAAGACTTTTTTCCAGATTTTGCTAATAGAGATATGAATATGAAACCCTTAAAAAGCATTCCCCGTGAAATAGAGGAGCTTCTCAGGTATCTTCATATACCAGAAGATGAATGGCTATTTACAACGGGTCTTGAGACGGATAAAGTTCCCGCTAATTTTCTGGCAATGACGGATAAATTCAGGCAGAAAGGTGTGAAGATAGAGAAAATTCATGACCCGGATACTGAAAAGGGTATATTTTTCAAAAAAGCGGGTGTGTTTAGTTTGATGAAAACAGAAGACAAAGCTGAAAAAATACACAGAACAAAATCCTATGGGGGCTTATATATCAGGGTTCCCGAGCATCTTATGGTACAGGATGATTCATTCTATTTACCATCTCTGCTTAAATTTTCTTTCACACCTTATCAACATACCTATCTGGAATTCGGAGAAGGTTCAAGTGCAAGCATATCTCTCGGAACTCCTGTTCCAAAGCTAATAAATTCTTCATTTTATTTGTCAGGTGTTGAAATTATCGTTAGAAACGGAGCAGAAGCGAATGTGACATTGCTGCATTCTTTTCCATGGTACCTTGATGCAAGGACGCTGATTCGCTTTGTTGTTGAAAAAGATGCAAAGCTCAGGCTTTCCCTTTTGAATTTCAATTCAGGCGTTGTTACCTGCAGGGACATAAAAGGAGAGGTTGAAGATGGGGCTTCTTTTATTTTAAATACTGTAAGTATAGGCACGCAGGCTGAAAGATATTTTGAATGGGTGGATATTGCTGAAAAAGGCAGGAGCGCAGATGTTTCGGTAAATATGAGGCATGCCTCCTTTGACAGCGCCTCCTCCAATCATGTGGCAATAGTGAAAGCAGAAAAAGGAGCGATAAATGCAAGGGCAAGTCTTAACTCCGTGGGGTTGCTGTTGTCTCAAAAAGCAGAGCAGCACACGCTTCCAGCCCTTATCACACAAGAGGAACAAGTGGAAATGAGCCATTCTGCAAGTATTGGTCATATAGAAGAAAACATGCTTAATTATTTACAATCAAGAGGTCTGGATACTCACGATGTTGTGGAACTCAGGATTAAGTCCTATCTTGAAGATGTGGTAAAGCACAGTATTCCACCGGAATTTTACAGGCAATTAACTCTTTTTATAGAGTATGTTGTCCGTGACAGAGAATTTGATTTGATAATTTAGGTAAGTTTTTCTTTCAAAATTATTGAGAGAAATACCATTTAATTGACTGACCAAGCAATGTTATTTATAATTTTACATATTAAATGGAGGTTACATTATGAATATACCGGAGAATTTGAAGTATACCAAAGAGCATGAATGGGTAAAAGTAGATGGTGAATTTGGATATGTAGGGATTACGGATTATGCCCAGGAGGAACTCTCGGATATTGTTTACGTGGAAGTGCCTGAGATTGGGAAACACGTGGAAAAAGGGGATACTCTAACAACCCTTGAAGCTGTGAAAACCGTTGCCGATGTCTTTTCCCCTGTTTCAGGTGAAATTGTTGAGGCAAACGAAGGGCTGAACAGCAATCCGGGGATAATAAATAATGATCCTTATGGAGAGGGCTGGATTGTTAAGATAAAGTTGCAAAACCCGGATGAAATAAACGAGCTTCTTTCAGCCGAGGAATACAAAACAAAGATTGAGGAGTAATATGCACCCATTTTTGCCAAATACTGAGGAAGACAGACAGAAAATGCTAAGAGAAATGGGTGT
>JALTEL010000063.1 GCA_027073945.1 Caldifarciminota bacterium
AAGGAAAAAGTAATAAACGGCATGACAATCAAGATTAACGACAAGGACGAGAAAATCCTTGTTTCTCGTAAAGATGGGAAGCTTATTGTCAAAAAGCTCTATACGTATCATCTTGACAGAAACGGGGAAAAGGTCCGTTTTGAAATGAAACAGGAGTCCGATGGATCTAAACGTATTATAGACATTCTTCCTGCTTTCCTGGAATTAACGGATAAACAAACTTCCAAAGTATATATAATCGATGAAATAGACCGTAGTCTTCATACACTCCTTACACAGCAGTTGATAGCCGTATTTCTCGAGAGCTGCAGCAATACCAGCAGGAAACAACTTCTATTTACAACCCATGATCTAATGCTGATGAATCAATCTCTATTCAGACGTGATGAAATATGGATTACAGAACGTAAGAAAGATGGAGCATCAGAACTGATAAGTCTTGCTGAGTACAACGATATTCGTAACGATAAGGACATCCGTAAGAGTTACCTTCAAGGACGTATGGGAGGTATCCCCAATATCATGACAGATCAACTTTTCTCTGAGTCTATCAACGTACTATGTTGACTGTGCTTATTCCGGCATACCCATAAAATCAATTCCCTTTCTTGTCTCATGGAATCATAGTGTATCAATAATTTTCTTAAGATCAAAAATCAAAACAGGTTTTGTTAAATATCCAAGAGGGCTCAATTCTTTTAAACGATTTAGTATTTCAGGATTCGAATAACCGGTCATAAAAATAATGGGAACCTGCGAAAAAGATCTGATCTCTGCAGCTGCTTCGATACCGTCTATTTGTCCTGCCAACTGTATATCCATCAATATGACATCTGTTTCTTTTTGTCTTACGGCCTCAATCGCTTTCTCGCCTGAAGAAACGGTTTTAACAACCATATAGCCGCTGCGAACTAATTCCCTCTCCAGACTCATGGCAATGATGAACTCATCTTCAACAAGAAGTATTTTTATTTTTTTATCCATTTTAAATCCTCTTTTCATAAAGAATATCGGATATTTCCATATAACACGTCAATCCATATTTACTTTCGAATCTTACGGTTCCGTTCATCTGCTGCTCTATTAATCCTTTAATTATTTTTAAACCAAAAGTTTCCTTGTTTTCAAAATTAATTTCGTCTGAGAATCCTGTTCCATTGTCGGAAAAGACAATTTCGATTATTCCGGATTGCCGCCGGGAAATTCCTATGGTTATTTTCCCCCTCTGTTCTTCTGGAAAGGCGTGTTTTAACGAGTTGGTTATAAGTTCGTTCAATACCAGACCCAGTGGTACCGCCGTATCAATAAGCAGCTCCATATCGTCCATTTCTATTTCCACTGACACCTTATCTGAAGATACGCTAAAGCATTTTAAAATCAAAGATGCTAACTTTTCAATATAATATTTCAAACTGATATGAGAAAGATCCTCAGATTCGTAAAGCAATTCGTGAACCAGTGACATGGCCTTAATACGGCTGCTCATGTCATCCACTAATTTCTGCATTTCCTCTCCCGGGTATCTTGCTCCCTGAAGCATAAGCAATGAGTTAATTACCTGCATATTGTTCTTTGTCCGGTGATAGATCTCCTTCAGCAGAATATTTTTTTCCTTTGTCCGGGCTTCAAGTTTCTGGTAGGTTTTAACAGCGTTCCGATACATAAAGTTTATAGCATCCACCGTACTGGCAAGTTCATCATTTTTTGTTCTTTTATTAATTGGACGATCCAGTTTCAGAACTCCCTGGTGCTCTACCAATGAGATGCCTTTGGTGTACTCCTGAATTGTACTCAAATGTCTGGAAACAAGATGCCAGAATATGAAAATGATACTGACCAAGATAATAGCCATTATGAGTACACTCTGAAAAAGCGTTATAAAAAACATCGATTGAGCCTTACTTAAAGCCGACAGTTTTGATGCCTCAATAGTAAGTTTACCGAGAAAGATATTTTCCCCTTCCGTCTGATGATACAGGGAAACTGTTTTTATTATGTTATTATCACTGTTCGGTATTCCATTACTTGTAATAGTTTTTCCATTTTCATCGGTAATTTGAAAAAATACAATGTCGCCATCAAGTAAGAAACCACGCAGTACAAGATTCAATGCACGAACGTTCAGTATCCACAAACTCTGCTCCATGAAAGATTTGTTGGCTGTTACAATAGTATTGAGTTCTTTTTTAATCAGAGAGATCTCTTCTCGGTATTGCTGATACGATATGAGGAAGGAAAGTATCAGGGCCATTACCACCCCTAGAGATGTAGTGTAGAGTGCAAAATGCCTTCCAATTTTACTCTTTAACCATAAAGGAGTTGCTATTGCCTTCATTATTTACCAAGAACTCCGCCAAGTTGAGGCAGATATGTCCCTTCGAGAATATGCCGAATGGCTCCATCCATCTGCATCTGATGAATTGTCTTGTTGAAATTATCAAGTATCTTAACAAATGGTGAATCTTTTCTGACAAAAAGACGAAAAGCTATCGTTCTCAGCGGATATGGATTGGTGATTATGGTTCTATAACCTTCAGAAAATACACCCCCTTCATTAATCTTCTTTTGAAGAAAAGCTGCCCCAACGAAACCGTTTGAAATAAAAATATCAACACGACCCTTAATGAGCATTTTAAAGGCGTTATCCATTTGGGGGACCCAGGTTATTTTGGCTCCTTTTAGTTCTTCCTTGGTCCAACCTGAACCGAGTGTTTCAACGACTCTGTATGCCTTAATTGCTTTTAACGACCGGATAGCCATTATTTCCTTTATTCTAGGGTTGTTTCTGTTAACAAATATATGCTCGGTAACCAGAAGAATGGGATCGGAACCAACAAGAAACTGTTTTCTTGGGATAGTATGAACGGTAATCATGCCATCAGCTTTTCTGTCAGCTACAATTTTCTGCGCTCGGGCCCAGGGGTAAGTCTCTACTTTAAGCGGAATATCCAGGCGAAGGAATGCTTCTGTCATTATCTGGTAAAAGATACCGGCAGGTTTCCCGTCTGTTCCACGGTATATAAGTGGCGGATAATCCTCATCGTCCGCCCAGTGAAAAGCCTTTATTTCTTCGGCGTTGACAGTATTAACCATCAGTACGAGCACAAATAGTGAACAGATAATTATTTTCGAAGTAAATCCTTTTAATAATTTATATAACATTTATTATCAAACCTCTTATCAAACTACTATTTTTAATATTATACGCATGCAAAATGCAAAGTCAAGAAAATTTAGTTTACCCAACGCATTACCCAACGCATTACCCAACGCATTACCCAACGCATTACCCAACACAGTACCCAACACAGTACCCAACACAGTACCCAACACAGTACCCAACACAGTACCCAACACAGTGAACATTTCTTAAAGTTTTATTTGGTCATTCACTAAAAAATGGGTTTTGAGCATATTTATATACTCAACCTTTTTGATACTGATTCAGTTTAAGTTAAAATCCAGGCCTCAAAAAACAGTCGGTGAAACAGTCGGTGAGAAATGGCAATTATCGCTAAACATCGGAAAATGACGGAAAACACCAATTGACTTATTTACTGTTATAGTATATATTTAGGTGATTTTAGAAAAAACAGGAAAGATAAGGAAAACGGGGTTTGGCTACTTCCAAGCTGATGACGTGGGTTCGATTCCCATCGGGCGCTCTAAAAGAAGATGAATCACTTTTGTGGTTCGTCTTCTTTTTTTTTGCTCCTATGAGAGATGGGAATCGAATCCGAGCTGCGGCGCGAATACCTGGAGCGCAAAAAAACAGGATGTTTTTTTAGCAGCGAAGGCGGCTCGGAGGGAGCAGTCAGGATGACTGCGACCGGAGAGGATTCCCATCGGGCGCTCTAAAAGAAG
>JALTEL010000064.1 GCA_027073945.1 Caldifarciminota bacterium
ATCATACTGTTATAAAACTGATTGTATACAATCAATACATTTTCGACTTTCGGTATTTGCATATAGCCTATATGCCAGGGATAGATCACACCGTGCTGCACTTCAAAAGAATTTAATCTATTCAGAAATTTTTCGCCCATAGGAATCACACACCCAGAATAAAATTTTTGAGTATTGTTTACCAGTATGATAGAGATAATTTTTAAAAAGAGCGCATCCCCTATAGCAATTTTGATATAAGTGTTCAACTTCTTATCAATACCCTTTTTCAGTAAATCTTTCATAATGTATTGATATTGTTTAAAAAAAATCACAAATGCAACTTTACGACTTACAAAACGTAAAAGATTAAAAAAATCACTGCTGATATAGTCTGTACCTGCATAAACTGCTTCTTGCTCAGGATTGAGGAAAAGCAATTTCTTCTCTTCTTTTTCCTGATGATAGATTTCCAATAACTCTGCTCTTTCCATTAAGAAAAAAACTTTTTTATATTTCTTTTGTGTAACCAGGAACTTGATTGTTTGAAAAAAACTCTTTAACATCCCCCATATCGTAGGTTGTTTAACTTTTCTATCCGCCATTATACCTGCACTGACCAATGGTTCCCTGCAATGCATCCATAACGGATAATCAAATACTTTATACGCCCAAAGATCATACTTCTTTTCAAGTGCTGTGAGTTCTTCAAAGGTCATTTTTTTCAATACTATACCTTCTGTGCATACTCAAGTAAACATCTGCTAAGATTTTCTATATTTGTTTTTTCATCAATATCAACCCCTTTTTTATTGCCGGGGTTTAGATAGCCGGGGAAGGCAATACTTTCTATAGTATATAAAAAAGTATCCACTTTCATGCTGTCAACCTCATAGCCTGCCTCAATAGATTCCAACGCTCTGGCTAAATCTTCTTTTGTTTTTATATTAAACACTCCATAACAAGGTTGATACCATGCATATCCAAAACTTAAGACAGGTATTGACCTTATTACAGACTCCAACCCCACTGTTCCTGTGACTGTTGCAACAGCCTGGGCATGATCTATCAAGTCAAACGAATTGGTATCTACTGCAATTAAAAAGACATTTTTAAGTTTAGCAATTTTTTGATAAAAGTTCTTGTTACGTCCCTGTTCACCGTACAAGCTTCCAGAAAATTGAGATATATGCTCTTTAACATACACTGCCCAATTCTTTGGGGCAAGCGCAGACAACATCATAATCATTAGCCATTGGTCAACAAATATACCACCTTCGGGGGAAGTTGTTTTTTCAGGTTGATAGTGCAACGCTACATATATATATGGCCGTTTCATATCAGCGGATACAGCTAAAGATTCATAGACTCTCCTTAGTCTTTTTTTGATAAAAAATCCTCTTATCCTATACTGAAGAAAATCCCAATTTGTTGTACGGCTGTCAAGATTATGAAGGCTACTTCGTTTGTATGCTGTAATAATAGAATTCGTTACAAAGCGTTTTGCTTTCTTTGCATAGGTGAAGATTTTTTGTTTACTCCCTTTGCTACCTGTTATTTCTTTCATATAATAAGGCATAGCATCTCTATACGTACCTCTATTTTTTTCTATATATCTTTTACTAACTGCATAAGAATTAGAATTGTCTTTTTTCTTATATACTTCATAGGCAGACAATATATAGGATGGAGTTTCATCAATTGCAGAAGAAAGGAAAGTCAATCCTTCAATATGTGTAGGGGTAAAACGTAATATTTTAATCTTTTTTTCTACACATACCGCATACAAAACATACTGAAACAAAGCATGGGGTGATTCTGAAAAAACAACAAAGTCCGGCTTGAGAGTTTCTATTGCGTTTATCCAGTAATATAAAAATTCATAGTACAGTTCCAAACGCTCACTTAAATTAAAAGCATATGCTGTTGGATCCATTCTATCCATCATTTTTAGTGCTGTTTTTTCATAAAATATATACTGCTTTATAATTTTGTCATCAAGTATACCATCATATTTAAAATTATTGATTTCAACATATATCCCACGTGTAGCATCCATATAATCCTGACATATACTTTGTGGAAATACTTCTTTGACATGCTTTTTATTATAAGGTGTAGTGACCCAGTACACAGGTTCCCAATTCCTTTTCTCATACATAATTTTAGCAACATCCACCCATTCTATCAAGTCACTGGTTGCATAAACAACTCTTTGCATACTTCCTTTCATTACACTCTTCTTACCATTTTGTTTTCCACTTTCAATAGACTGTGACAGGGATTCAATATTGCTCTATTGTGCGATATGACAATCAGTGTTTTATCTTTGGAAAGAGCATAGATCTCTTGCATAATTTCTGCTTCAGTTCGGGTATCCAGGGCAGAAGTTGCTTCATCCATCACCAAAACATCGGGGGAGGAATAAAGTGCTCTGGCAATGGCTATACGCTGCTTTTGTCCTCCGCTTAAACGTTTTCCTTCTTCCCCTGTTTCTGTATCGATACCATTCTGATTTTTAAACGTGTCCCATAGTTTTACTTTTTTTAAGACATCAACAATTTTTTCTTTATCATATTTTCGTCCAAAAACGATATTCTCGCCAACCGTTCCGTCAAAAAGATAAATCGACTGAGGGATATAACCAATCTGCTGTCTCCAGGATACAAGATTATGATGTGATATTTTAATATCATCAACCAGCATTTCTCCGATGGAGGGGAGGTTAAGTCCAATAAGTATATCAACTAAAGTACTTTTCCCGCTGCCACTCTCGCCAATAATCCCAATATGTTCTCCTTTCTGGATGGAAAAGTTAACATTATGTAAAATTTCTTTGGTGTTGTCATACATAAAATCAACCCCCTGCAGCTCAATCTTTTTATGAAAAACGATATTGTCACTCCCCAGTCTTTCACCTTTATACTGAAGATTTTCATCAACCAGTTCTATGGATCTTGAATAGAACATTATTTTATTATACCGGACAATTAGACGGTGCACAGAGGGAAGCAAACGATACAAAGCAAGAATATACAGTGATAAAATAGGCATAAACACCGCTATATTTGTATGATAATGCCAAATCAGGAATGAGATAAACAAACTAAGCAGAGCAAATCCCAAAGCATCCAATACCAACCGTGGAATATGCGAAGAGGTTTCAAAGAGAATATTGGTATCCACAAACCTACTATTTACTTCCGTAAAACTTTTCGCTATTTCTGGTTCATTGGCAAAAAGTTTAATGAGTTTAAAATTTCCAAAACTTGCAGAAAGTATCTCGTAAACTTTATGCTGGTATTGCTCCCTCTCACGCCCTTTACTCCTGACAAGGTGGGTAATTCTTCTTAAAATTCCACCTATAACTATTATGAGGACCAAGGACAACAAGAGTGTACTTCTCCAGTCAACATACAGCAGTAAGCTGTAGATGAACAATATCACAAATATTTCTGAAACCATGAACAATAATGAAGCAATCACTTGTGTGGCATAACTTGCTTCATTGATAATCATTTTAGTTAAAGAAGCTGTATTCAGCCGGTTAAATGTCTGGCTATCCAATTGTAAATAGGTTTCAAAAAGTCGTTTGCTGATAACAAAATATCGTCCTTCAGAAAATTTTGCCAGCATGTAAAAATATAAAATATTCAATAAACTTCTAACAATATAGAAAAGGAAAAGGAAGCACCCAAAAAACACAATAAACATAACAGCCGAATTCATACCAAAGAAATGATATACCGCCGAAAAATACGGATTGCTCTTAATAACCGAAAAATCATTTGCCGCCGATATAAACGGCATGATCAGAGAAACTGCCAATGTTTCAACCAAAGAAATCACAATAGAAAAAAGTACCAGTA
>JALTEL010000065.1 GCA_027073945.1 Caldifarciminota bacterium
GGAGCTGGAGCTTATGACCATTTTGTTCCCGCAGTGATAAAATCCATTGTTTCAAGGCCTGAGTTTTATACCGCTTATACACCCTATCAAGCAGAGGTGAGTCAGGGGACTCTTCAGGCAATTTTTGAGTTTCAATCAATGGTTTCGGATTTGACGGGAATGGAAGTTACAAATGCATCAATGTACGACGGAGGTTCTGCCCTGGCGGAAGCAATTCTGATGGCGCTCAGATTGAGAAAGGGAAAGAATAAGGTTTTGATTTCTTCAGGGGTAAACCCGCTATATTTAAAAGTGATTAACACTTATTTAGCGGGCGTTCACCCGGAACTTGTCAGCATTCCAATTGAAGAAGAATCGGGAATGACAGGGCTAACCGCTATTTCTGCGAATATGGATGATATGACCTGCTGTATTGTTTTACAGCATCCTAACTACTATGGTATACTTGAAGATATGACACAAGTATCATCTCTTCTCTCTTTTGAAAACGCTCCCTTGCTAATACAGCACTACAATCCGATTTCTCTTGGCATACTCAAGCCACCTTCAGATTTTGGCGTTGATATTGCAACTGCGGAAGGTCAGCCTCTGGGCATACCGGTATCTTTCGGCGGGCCTTATATGGGACTCTTTTCCACAAAACAAAAGTACATAAGACAGATGCCGGGCAGACTTATTGGTGAAACTGTAGATACCAAAGGTAATAAAGGGTATGTAATGACGCTTCAGACGAGGGAACAGCACATAAGGAGAGAAAAAGCCACATCGAATATATGCTCCAATCAAAACCTCTGTTTACTCAGGGTTCTTGTCTATCTATCTCTTTTTGGCAAAAAGGGATTGAAAGAAGTCGCGGAACTTTCCGCATATAATGCCCATTGGCTATATGAAAATCTGACATCTATAAAAGGTATAGAGCCTGCGTTTAAAGGTGATTTTTTCAATGAATTCGCCATACATGTGGAAATAGGCACTGCGGTTTTTATTGATAGAATGAAAAAAGCAGGTATACTTGCTGGTGTGCCCATTGATAAAAACACATTGCTTGTGGCAGTGACAGAGAAAAGAACACAGGATGAGCTGGATAGCTATGTTGAGAAGGCCGGAATAGTAGTAAAAGATTATGATTCTTCCCATTGAAGAGATTTGGCTGAATCGTAAGGTTGTAAAGGTCACATTAAGAGGTATTAAAAACAAACCAGGCATAGCAGCGGACATTTTTGATGTGCTTAATTCAAAAGGGATAAATGTTCAGATGGTTGTTTCTGGCGCCACACAGCGGGGAAGAACGGATATCGCAATGCTTTTGCCTGAAAGTGGATATATACAATTTAAGGATTTTGAAGAGGATATCGTTGACAGTGTCAGTGCTCTGAAGGTTACATACGAGCCGAATGTGGCACTGTTTGTTTTTTACGGTGATAAGAAAATTTCAAGAATGCCTGGTATAGCAGGCAGAATATTCAATGTTTTTGCAGATTATGGGATAAATATAGAAATGGTGAGTACATCACTTGATTCCATTTCTATTGTTGTGCATGAGAACAGAGTTGAAACAGCCCAGATGGTGCTGGAAGATACTCTTGGAGCTGATATAAATTGGAGGTATAATTATTATGAAGATTGAACTCTACCAGGGAAATGAGGCGATTGCATACGGAGGGCTCAGGGCCGGCATTAGGTTTTACGGTGGCTACCCAATTACACCATCCTCTGAGATTGCAGAAATAATGTCAAGAGAACTGCCGCGTCTTTCGGGTGCTTTTATTCAGATGGAGGATGAGATAGGTTCTCTTGCAGCATGCATAGGTGCAAGGCTGGCAGGAAGAAAATCAATGACAGCAACAAGCGGTCCTGGATTTTCGCTCATGCAGGAACACCTTGGTTATGCCGCAATGACAGAAGTCCCTGTTGTTATTGTTGATGCCATGCGCGGTGGTCCTTCCACCGGTCTTCCGACAAGAACGTCGCAGGGTGACCTTCTTCAGGCAAGATGGGGGACACATGGAGACCATGCTGTTGTTGCTGTTGTTCCCTCCTCTATAGAAGAAGCGTACTATATGACAATTGATGCTGTGAACATATCAGAAAAATTTCGCTTACCAGTAGTCATTCTTGCAGATGAAATACTTTCGCATATGAGAGAAAAGGTAATTGTGGACAGAGATATTGAAATCTGGGATGCCAAACCAGAGCTTGATTCCGATAATACCTATTTCCCTTTTGATGAGCAGAGTGTCTATGGGCAGGGCTTGGTCCCGTTTGGTGAAGGACATAGATATCACCTTACCGGCCTTGTACATGGAAAGGACGGTTTCCCTACCAATAATGCTGATATGGCATCAAAAAATCTTGACAGATTTGTTAAAAAGATTGAAGATAACAGAAGAGAATTAACTGATGTTGAATACTTTGAGACAGACGATGCGGATGTACTCTTTGTCGCAGTGGGAACAGCAGGTAGGGCAGTAAAAGAAGCGGTTATTTTACTGAGAAAGCGGGGTATAAAAGCAGGTCTTTTCAGGCCTAAGATTCTGTGGCCGTTTCCTTATGAGGAGCTTCGACAATTTGACGATAGAGTTTCCAGCGTGATAGTTGCTGAGATGAATCAGGGACAGCTTATTGCAGAGGTAGAAAGGTATATGAAAAAATCCCCTGTAAGCGGCATAAACAGATATGATGGAGAGCTGTTCACCGTATCAGAATTGCTCACCGCTGCTCAGAAAATTATAGGGAAGTGAATTCTATGAAAAAGGAAGCAGTATATGGTGTCATACTCGCTGCGGGGAAATCAACAAGGATAAATTCTGAAAAGAGCAAATTACTGCTCCCTCTGTGTGGAAACCCGCTGCTTTCTTATCCTGTGAAGGTGATGTTCGGACTTAAACCTGAAAAGTTATTTGTAATTGTCGGCGGAGTACATAAAGACTGCATCATCTCACATTTTAAGGAATATCCGATTGTTTTTGTCGAACAACCCGAAGCAAGGGGAACAGGGGATGCTGTAATGAAAGTCAGAGAGCTTATCCCTTCGGATGCTGACGTTGTTATTATGCCCGGGGATGTTCCTCTCATTGAAGAGCGTACCATCAGCGATTTGCTGGAGTTTCACAGGAACAGAGGTGCGGTTGGAACCGTGCTGACAGTGGAACACCCGCAGCCGCATGGCTACGGAAGGATTGTTCGGTCAAAAGGGGACAGGATAATGATGATTGTGGAAGAAAAAGATGCTTTTCCAGAGGAAAAGGCCATAAAAGAGATAAATTCCGGTATATATGTGTTTAATTCTTCCTATCTTTTTAAATGGCTTGATAAACTCAGGCCGGACAATTTACAACGCGAGCTGTATCTTACTGATATTATTGAAATTTTACAGAGAAAGGTGGGAAAAGTTCTTGCATATAAAATTTCTGATTACCGTGAGGTTATAGGGGTGAATACAAGGCAGCAGTTTTCCAATGCAGCGGCTTTGATGCAGGAGAGGATTATAAACAGATGCATAGAGTCCGGAGTGACATTCGTAGACAGGAGGCATGTCTACGTGGAATCGGATGTTGAGATAGAAAAAGATGCTGTGATTTATCCTTTTGTAGCACTTCTCGGAAAAACGAAGATAGGAAAAGATGCGATAATAGGCCCCAATGTGGTGCTTAGAGACAGAATTGTTGGAGAAGGAGAGGAAATATGGAATTAACGGATGCGGAAATAAGAAGGATTGCGAAACTTGCCAATCTCAAGATAGAGTTAAAAGAAGAAGTAAAGAAGATGAGAGGGCATTTTGCAAAGATGTATGGACTTATTGATGTGCTTAGAGAGGTAAATGTAGAAGGTGTTGCAATGCTCATTTATCCGCATGATAAATATTTTCTGCGGCTTCGTGAAGATAGCGCGAAAGAGGGAATAAGCAGAGCACCTGTCCTCGATAATGCACCGGATAGTCTGAATGGGTACATAAAAGCACCGTCTCCCATAAAGGAAATTAAACAAAAAAAGGGGAATCATTGAAATTATTCCTGTTTGATATAGATGGCACGCTGATAAAATCGGGCAATGCAGGTGGAAAGGCGCTTGAGCTTGTCTTCAAACAGATGTTCGGTGTGAAAAAGGCTATGAGGGGTATAAGACCTGATGGTAAAACCGATGCTGATATAGTGGAAGAGATTTTATTGAAAAAAACCAAACAGCAGGCGGATAATAGTCTTATAGGGATAATACTTGATCAGTATCTGAGTATGCTTGAAGAGACCATCAAAAATCCCGAATACACGGTAATTGAGGGTGTAAAAGAATTTTTGCAGAGAATACACTACGATAAAGTTGATGTTATGGGAATTGCAACAGGAAATGTTGAACTCGGAGCCAAAATAAAATTGAGGCAGGGAGACATAGAAAAGTATTTCAAATTTGGAGCTTATGGCTCTGATTCAAGAGACAGAAAAGAGATATTAAAAATAGCTGTCCAGAGAGCTGTTTCTTATGCTGGGACGGATTTCGAATATGTGTATATTGTCGGGGATACCCCCCTTGATGTGAGGGCGGCAAGAGAAGCGGGATTTATATCTGTTGCAGTGGCCACCGGGAATTATTCATTTTCGGAATTGCTTAGAGAAAATCCCGATTTTTTATACCACTCTCTTTTGGATAAAGATGTATATAATCTTCTTTCAACAGGCCGAATTGAAGAGGGGTGAGGTCGTTAAGAAGTGGTATGGCAAAATTTTGAAAAACAGGCTGTTCAACTTTAATTGCCCGAATAAACAAATATTCTTTCAGTAAAGTTATATCCTTTTGCTCAGTACATTATTATAAGTGACAAGAAACAGTGCCCTATTACTGCGATTCCATACTGTAAGGGGAACAAATCCCGCAAGATAGGGAATTTTCATGGTCAATGGCTTGAAAGAACGGGGCAAAGGTCATATAATATACAATAAACAGAGAAGGAGGTATGCCATGGAAAAGGGTAAAAAGATAGTGCTCGTAACGTCAATATTCGTGATAGGTCTCATAAGCGGATTGATACTCACAACCCCTCTTCATATCGCTCCGAAATTAAAGAGTGAATCCAGCGCAAATCCTATGCCGCTTGTAAATGAGCAGGGCAGGAGTCCTTTTACAAAAGTAGCAAAACAGGCAATGCCTGCTGTTGTCAATATATCAACAGAACATATTGTAAAGGTCAAGGGCGGGCAGTTTTTCATGCCTTTTGGTGATGATTTCTTTAAGAAATTTTTTGGAGATAACGGACCTCAATTTAAGGTACCGGAAAGAGAATACAAACAGGGCAGTCTTGGGTCCGGGTTTATTTTTAAAAAAGAAGGGAATCACTATTTTATTTTGACAAACAATCATGTGGTGAGGAATGCGGATAAAATTGTTGTTAAACTGTCCGATAAAAGTGTTGTTAAGGGTAAAAACGTAAAGGTTGTTGGTAAGGACCCCAATACAGATGTTGCGGTTGTTAGAATTACTACGGATAAAGACCTTCCCATACTTCCCTTGGGCAATTCTGACAGCATCGATGTTGGAGATTGGGCAATAGCAATAGGGAATCCTTTTGGTCTTAATAGAACGCTGACAGTTGGCGTGATCAGTGCAAAAGGCAGGTCAGGTATTCCTCTGCCCGGCGGACCTGTTTATCAGGAATTCATACAGACAGATGCAGCCATTAATCCTGGCAATTCCGGTGGTCCGCTTCTCAATATAAGAGGAGAAGTGATAGGTATTAACAGTGCCATAACCACACCCTCCGGAGGCTTTGTTGGAATAGGGTTTGCAGTGCCAATAAATACAGCCAAGTGGGTTGCAAATCAATTGATGACAAAGGGCAAGGTGATGCGCGGTTATCTGGGCATATTGCCGCAACCTGTTTCTGAAGCTCTTGCCAAGGCTTACAACCTGCCAAAGCCGGAGGGCGTTCTCATCGCCAAAGTAGAGCCAAAGACGCCTGCAAAAAAGGCAGGGTTAAAAGAAGGGGATATAATTATAAAATTTAACGGACAGCCTGTAGAAGATGTTGAAAGTTTCAGATTGCTTGTGGCAGAACTGCATCCCGGTACAGAAGTGCCCATTGTTGTTGTCAGGCAAAACGGAAAGAGGGTAAATCTAAAGGCAAAATTGTCCGAATATCCTTCAAAACAACAGGCGAGTGCCCCTTCTTCCGAGAATAAAGAGGAAGTAAAACAGGGAGAGTCAGAATGGGCGGGACTTGTCGTTGTCGATGCACGTTCCGACGAGGCTAAATCCTTGGGCGTTTCGGAAAAAGGCGTGCTTGTCACAAAGGTGAAGCCTGAAAGTGCTGCGGATGATGCAGGATTTGCAAAAGGTGACGTTATAAAGAAAATAGGAAGCATTGATGTTTATGGTCTTGAGACTTTTGAGAAGGCAAAGAAAACTTACAAAAACAGTAAAAAGCCTGTTGTTGTCAAGATTATGAGGAGAGGCGCTCCATGGTTTATAGGCTTTGTCCCGTCTGCAGGTAAATGAGAAGAGTACTTTTACTTACTTTTTTCCTGGCTTCATTGGCATCTGCAAAAGATATGCTTGTAAAGGTGCCTGTTGCAAATAAGGCACAACTTGATATTATCTATAGAGATAAATATGCGGTAGTTGACAGGGACGCAAAATCTGTAACATTGTATGTCAATGAAGGACAATTTGACAAAATAAAGGCAATGGGGCTTAAGCCTGTTGTTATCATTGATAATATACAGCAATATACAAAAGAAAGGACCAGTCCAACGAACAAGGTTGATACGTCTATAACAATGCACTATCACACTTATGCGCAGACTGTTTACCTGATGGATTCAATAGCATCCGCAAATCCTTCGATATGTAAACTGGATACAATAGGTTATTCTGTTCAGGGCAGATTGATTCTTGCTATGAAGATATCGGATAACCCGGGCATCAAAGAGGATGAGGCAGAGGTGAGAATTGTTGGATGTCATCATGGAAACGAGTGGCCGGCTTCGGAAATACCGCTTTTTTTGATTGCCTATCTCACGGAAAGGTACAACACGGATTCGTATGTTCATTATCTCGTAAATAACAGAGAAATATGGATAATGCCCATGCTCAATCCGGACGGGCATGAGCTCCATCAGAGAGAAAATGCAAACAACATAGATTTAAATAGAAATTACGGGTATATGTGGAGAGGAGATGGTGGTGACACCATTGCATACGGTCAGCCAGAGACCCGTGCAATGTACAGGTGGAGTCAGAGGGAGAATTTTACAATGGGGCTTACCTACCATACGTATCATCCTGCTGTAAACTATATATGGAATTATTCACCTGACCATATTCCGGACAGTGCTCTTGTTGTTGATTATGCCAATATGTATGGTGATTCAACGGCAGACCACGGCGATGCTTACTGGGTAACAGAAGGCTATGATTGGTATCAGACTTTCGGAGATTTAAACGATTATTCTGCAGGTATTGATGGCATTAACGATGTTACAATAGAACTTTGCCATGAATTTGTGCCTCCTGATACAGAACTTGATACTACCTGGCATATAAACAGAGGGGCAATGCTCGCCTTTATAAATAAGGCAGGTCAGGGCATTCACGGATATGTTATGGATAGTGCAACGGGAGATACGTTAAAACAGGCAGTTGTGGATGTAGAGGGAATTGATTGGCCTGTTTTTACGGATAGTGAAACAGGTGATTATTTTAAGACACTTCTGCCCGGGACATACACAGTTGTGGCTTGGGCGAACGGTTACCAGAAAAAGAGTATTCCCGGAATAGTCGTATACAGTGACTCTGCTACCAAGCTGGATATTTATCTTGCTCCCGGGGGAGAAAATTATGCATATAAGCTTGTTGAAGCTGTGATAGATAATCAATCCCCTCCTTCTATCAAACCGCATGCACCGTGGGTGCTGGGCGCGCCTGACGGAAAGTACGTGTCGCTTAATAATAACGGCTATGTTGTGCTTGATATGGGAGAGCATACTCCTGTAAATTATGCAGTTAAGGTTTATGAAGGTGACGACGGAACACCTGATGAATCTTACCTTGTCTATGGTGCTGATTCTTTTTACGGACCCTTCACTTACATAGGTCATGGAAGCGGTACAAGCATATGCTATTTGAATGGTTCCGGACTTGCTCATGCGAGATATATAGAGATAAAAGATGCAGGTGGAAACTCATCTTCAGGTTCTACAGCCGGTTTTGACCTTGATGCTGTTATGAATATGCCGCTGCCTCAGGGTGCCTATGTTGTTCTCAATAAAACAGAGGTTATTGATACAGAAGGTGTAATAAACGGCAGTCTGGACCCTGGAGACAGAGGCTTTTTTAAATTTAATTTGAAGAATATAGGTACTCAGAATGCGTACAGTGTTAAATTTAAGTTAACATCCCTCTCTTCCTATGTTCAGGTTGAAAGTGATACTGTTGTAACTGATAGTATACAAACAGGCGACTCCGTTTATGTAAACAGAGGGTTTGATGTATTGGCTACAACACCAGAGGGACAGATAGCATATATAAAATATGATATTATACTGGGAGATTCAATAACTGAAGATACCCTTGTTTTTGTTGTTGGGCAGAAAGATTCTTTAAATCCTCAGGGCCCGGATGATTATGGGTATTTCGCTTATGATATAAGCGATTCCGCATATACGGAATGGGAACCCTTGTCTTTTATTGACATCCAGGGGCCCGGAATAAATCTCAATCTGCAGGACGATCAAACAGCCATAATACACCTGCCTTTTGTCTTCAAATATTACGGACAATACTTTGATTCAGTTTCCATATGTTCTAACGGATGGGTTGCTCTGGGCTCCCATGCTGAAACGGATTATATTAACACATCCATACCCTCCACTTCAGCTCCTCCTTCATTGGTGGCCCCGTTCTGGGATGACCTGTCTCCGCAAAATGGCGGGGGTGTTTATTACTATTTTGATGCCGATAGTAGCAGATTTATCATTGAATGGGCGGGTGTGCCTTTGTACAACAACAGTTCTGCCATTGAGTCATTTGAGATTATACTTAGAGATTCTTCTTTCTATCCTACTATTACAGGAGACGGTGAGGTGTTATTTATTTATCAGAGGGTCAGTGATTCTAATTCCTGCAGCGTTGGCATAGCGAGTCCTTCTCAATCTTCTGGACTGCAATATCTGTATGACGGGGATTATGACAATACGGCAACTGCACTTGCTGCCGGCAGATTTATCAAGTTCACAACTGATACACCCTGTCTGAATATTGATGAAAACAGGAATCCGGCAAATAATATTGTATCAATGTCCGTCCCTACCATACAAAAGGGAAATATAGTATTTTCGGTAAGGACAAATGCGCACTGCGTATCTCAATTCAATATCTATGATGTACAGGGCAGACTCGTTTTAAATAAGACAATTGCACTTAGGCCCGGACTTAACAATTTGAACATTGGCATAAAATCGGCAAAGAGGGGCGTCTATTTTATTATTTTGAAAGGTGAGAGATGGAAGATAAAGAAAAAGATATTGAGGTTTTAACTCCTTCTGAAATTGTAAAGCGTCTGTCCAGGTATGTAATAGGGCAGGACGAAGCAAAGCGTGCCGTTGCAATCGCCATAAGAAACAGGTGGAGAAGGCTGAGAGCGGATGAAGGCATACGTAAAGAGATCATTCCCAATAACATTATAATGATAGGACCGACCGGTGTTGGAAAAACGGAAATAGCAAGGAGATTGTCTCAGTTGGTAGGAGCACCTTTTGTAAAAGTAGAGGCCACAAAGTATACTGAAGTCGGTTATGTGGGCAGAGATGTGGAACAAATTATACGGGATTTAATGGAAGTCAGCGTATCCATGGTCAGGAAAGAAATGCTAAGCAGGGTCAAAAAAAAGGCCGAAAAAAAGGTTTACGACAAGCTTCTTGAACTTCTTTTTCCGCAGGTGAAAGATTCAGAGGAGGAGACCAGGTCAAGACTTTTTGAAATGCTCCATGATGGAAAATTTGATGATAGAGAAGTTGAAATTGAAGTGGAGAAGGTTGATATGCCTCCGCTATTTGGGGTTATGGGCAACATAGGGGATATGGAAGGTCTGGATTTTCAGTTGCCGGAACAATTGCAAAATCTACTTCCAAAGTCAAAGAAATTGGTAAAAATGACCGTTAAAGATGCGAAAAAATACCTCATGGAAAGAGAATCCGAGAGTTTTATTGACAAGGAAAAAGTAAAGGAGATTGCAAGGGAAAAAGCCGAACAAAACGGTGTGGTTTTCATAGATGAACTTGATAAAATAGCATCAAAGGGGGAATTGAGCGGTCCGGATGTATCGAGGAGCGGTGTTCAGAGAGATCTGCTTCCTGTTGTTGAAGGTACAACAGTATCCACCAAATACGGGCATGTCAAAACAGACCATATTCTTTTTATTGCTGCAGGTGCTTTTCAGGGTGTAAGCCCGTCTGATCTTATCCCTGAGCTGCAGGGCAGATTTCCCATCAGGGTGGAGTTATCTTCCCTTGGCGCAGAAGAGTTTAGAAAAATACTGCTTGAGCCTGAGAATTCTCTTGTAAAACAATATCAGGCTCTTGTAAAATCAGAAGGTGTTTTATTGCATTTTACCAGAGGAGCGATTGATAAGATAGCGGAATATGCATATATGGCAAATGAAAAAGTTGAAGATATCGGAGCAAGAAGACTGCATACCATTATGGCAAGGGTGCTTGATGAACTGCTTTACAGCCTGCCCGGCAAGGATATTGAAAAAGTAACTATTGATGCAAAATATGTGGAGAGGCATTTAAAAGATTATTTTGTTGACGAAGATTTGACGAGGTATATATTATGATAAGAGAAGCGCAATTTGCAGGCAGTTTTTATCCTGCGGGGGAGAATGAGCTTTTAAAGCTTCTTGGACATCTGTTCTCTAAAGCAAAGCCAAAATCCGTTAAAAATCCCGTTGTAGCTTTGCTCGTCCCGCATGCAGGATACATTTATTCAGGCATTGTTGCCGCATCAGCTTACAATCAGATTGCAGGCAAAAATATAAAGAATGTTGTGATATTTGGCCCGTCTCATCATTATATATTCAAAGGCGCATCAGTATGGCCTGGTGATAAATGGAAATCACCGTTGGGGAGTGTTGATATTAATAAAAATATTGTGAATATATTGATGCAGTCTTCACAGTACTATAATAACGATGCGGAGTTCCATGAGAATGAGCATTCGCTTGAGGTTCAGGTTCCCTTTCTCCAGTATGTGCTTAAAGATTTCAATATTGTTCCTGTTGTGTTTGGTATGCCAGATCCGGATGTGCTTGTTAGTTTATCAAAAGGTGTTGTAAAGCTTTTGGAAATGGAGAATACAATGTTTGTATTGAGTTCAGATTTATATCATGGATATTCACATGAGGAATGCGTGAAAACCGATGCATATACAAGAGAGGTTATAATGAAAATGGACCCGGATTTATTTTACAAAGAAATGATGCAAGAAAAGGCAATGGCCTGCGGTGGAGTTGGCATAGCGACATTTTTATTTGGGGCTTCTGAATACAATATAAAACCGATTTATATTGATTATACAAATACACATGAGGTAACAGGGGATTTCTCTGGCTATGTAGTGGGCTATACTGCCATGGCATTTGTTAAAAGAGGTGAATAATGCCGCTTTCTTCCAAGCAAAAGGAAATCCTTTTGAATATAGCTAAACTTGCAGTTAGAAAAGCTGTTTTGAAAGAGAAAAACGAATTGCCAGGAATAACTGACCCTGTTCTTATTGAAAAGAGGGGTGCATTTGTAACGTTGACAGAGCATGGTGAGTTGCGAGGTTGCATTGGCTATGTGCTTCCCATTAAGCCTTTGTATGAAACAGTCTGGGATGTCGCACAGGAAGCTGCTGTTGGTGACCCTCGGTTTAACCCTGTGTCTGCCTCTGAGATTCCTTTCCTTAAATATGAAATTTCAGCGTTAACGCCGCTTATCAGAGTGGCAGACATTCAAGAAATTACGGTTGGTGTGCATGGACTCATGATTAAACGCGGATATTATTCAGGGCTTTTGCTGCCGCAGGTAGCTATTAGTGAGCACTGGAGTCTTGAAGAATTCCTTTCTTACACATGCAGAAAGGCATGGATGGGCCCTGACTGCTGGAAGGATGCTGAAACAGAGATATATAAGTTTGAGGCAGAGGTTTTCAGTGATTAAGGTCGGATTCCTGCAGTTTTTTCCTGTTCTTGGA
>JALTEL010000066.1 GCA_027073945.1 Caldifarciminota bacterium
CTAAATATTGTATATTATAGCACAGGTTATTTTAATTTATATTTAAATTTATGTAATTTTTTTAATAGGGGGTAAAGATGCAGGATAGTTTAAGGAAGCTTAAAGAGATGGAAGCTGAAGCTGAACTCGGCGGCGGGCTAAAAAGAATTGAAAAACAGCACGCTCAGGGAAAACTGACAGCAAGAGAGAGAATTAAATTATTGCTTGATGAGGGTAGTTTTGTTGAATTTGACAAATTTGTTACACACAGATGCCAGGATTTCGATATGGACAAACAGAAAATCTTGGGTGACGGTGTTGTGACGGGATATGGAACAATTGACGGGAGACTTGTATATATATTCAGCCAAGATTTTACCGTTTTTGGTGGTTCTCTATCCGGCGCTTTTGCAAAAAAGATATGTAAGATTATGGATTTGGCAACAAAAACAGGCGCTCCGGTTATCGGTCTTAACGATTCGGGCGGCGCAAGAATACAAGAGGGCGTTGAATCACTGGCAGGCTATGCCGATATCTTTTTAAGAAATACTCTATCATCAGGCGTTATTCCACAGATCTCCGTTATTATGGGACCGACAGCGGGGGGTGCGGTTTATTCACCGGCCGTTACGGATTTTACCATTATGGTCAAAAATTCAAGTTTTATGTTCATTACAGGTCCGGATGTTATAAAGGCTGTTACAGGTGAAGAGATAACCAAAGAGGAACTCGGTGGCGCCGATGCTCACACCACAAAGACTCAGGTTGCACACTTTGCAGCGGAAAATGACGAAGATGCTTTAATGATAGTAAAAGAGCTTTTGCAGTTTATACCACAGAACAATATGGAGGATCCTCCATACAAACCGACAGACGATCCTGCAAATAGAAGAGAAGAGTCTATCTATGATTTAATTCCGTCAGACCCCAATAAGCCGTACAATATGAAAGATTTGATTGGTAAAGTTGTAGACGATGGATATTTCTTTGAGATTCAGGAAAGCTATGCAAAGAATATGATTGTAGGCTTTGCAAGGCTAAACGGAAGATCTATCGGTATAGTCGCCAATCAGCCTCAATTCTTTGCAGGTGCGCTTGATTATAAGGCTGCCATTAAAGCGGCAAGATTTATCAGATTCTGTGATGCATTTAATATTCCGATTATCACACTTGAAGATCAGCCGGGATATATGCCGGGTGTTGCACAAGAGCATAACGGTGTTATTATACACGGCGCTAAACTGCTTTATGCATACGCTGAGGCAACTGTTCCGAAAATTACATTGATTACAAGAAAGGCGTACGGCGGAGCATACGATGTTATGGCTTCAAAACACTTCAGGGCAGATGTGAACTATGCTTATCCTATAGCTGAGATTGCAGTTATGGGACCTGATGGTGCCGTTAATATTCTTTATAGAAGAGAGCTGGCTGAAGCTGAAAATCCTGTTGAGAAAAAAGCCGAGCTGGTTCAGATGTACAGAGATAAATTTGCCAATCCTTATGTTGCGGCAGGATTGGGATATCTGGATGAGGTTATTGACCCTGCCGATACAAGATTGAAACTAATACAGGCTTTGGAGTTAACCAAAAATAAGAGGGAATCCAATCCTCCAAAGAAACACGGGAATATCCCACTATAAAAAGGAGGTAATATAATGGCTAAAGAGTTTAAAAAAGTTTTAATAGCAAACAGGGGAGAGATTGCTATCAGAATAGGAAGAGCCTGCAGAAAAATGGGTTTGGAAACAGTAACCGTCTATTCCGATGCAGACAGAAATGCTCTCCATGTAAGATATGCCGATGAAGCCTACTATATAGGAGAATCCCCTGCTGCTGAATCTTATTTGAGGATTGATAAAATAATAGAGGTAGCAGTGAAATCCGGCTGTGATGCAATACACCCAGGATACGGATTTTTGGCTGAAAACTCCGAGTTTGTTAAAGCATGTGAAGAAAACAATATAACATTTATAGGGCCTAATACCGAGTCTATGTATATTCTTGGAGACAAAACAAGGGCAAGGCAAAAGATGATAGCTGCAAATGTTCCTGTAGTTCCTGGAATGAAAGACCCGGTTAAAAGTCTTGAAGATGCTCTCGCAAGGGCAAAAGAGATAGGATATCCCATAATGTTTAAAGCATCGGCCGGCGGTGGCGGCAAAGGAATGAGGCTAATACACAGCGAAGAAGAATTTAAAGAAGGTTATGATCTTGCAAAAGGTGAAGCACTTAGTGCCTTCGGCGATGACAGGATGTATATAGAAAAGGCCATAATCAATCCTCGCCACGTTGAGGTTCAGATAGCAAGAGATAAACACGGTAATGCAATACATCTATATGAAAGGGAATGTTCAATACAGAGAAGGCATCAGAAGGTTATAGAGGAATCACCTTCTGTGGCTATCAATGAAGAAGTTAGACAAAAAATGGGCGAAGCTGCAATAAAGGCTGTTGCTGCTGCTGATTATGACAGTGTGGGAACGGTTGAGTTTCTTGTCGATAAAGATATGAACTTCTACTTCCTCGAGGTTAATACAAGACTTCAGGTTGAGCACCCTGTTACAGAAATGGTTACCGGTGTTGATATAGTAAAACTGCAGATAGAGATCGCAGAAGGCAAGGAAATTCCTTATAGGCAGGAAGATATCAAACAGGTCGGACATGCCATTGAGTGCCGCGTATATGCAGAAGATCCGGATAAGAACTTTATGCCGTCCCCTGGACTGATAAGAGGCTTGAGACTGCCTGGCGGACCTGGTGTCAGGGTTGATTCCGGTGTTTATTCAAGGGGTGAGGTTCCAATATACTACGATCCTATGGTTGCAAAACTTATAGTATGGGATACAGACAGAGACAGTGCCATAGCAAGAATGAAGAGGGCGCTGAGAGAATACGTTATAAAGGGTATCAAAACAACAATACCATTCCATCAAAAGGTTTTGAGGAACGAGAATTTCATAAAGGGCAATATCAGCACTGACTTTGTTGATAAAGAGGTTTTGGCTGAACCGCAGCCGAGAGAGGGCTCTTTGGAGGTTGCCATAGCTGCAGCTGCAATTAAAGAGTATCTAAGAGAAAAAGAACTGCAGAACAAGCTTGTTGAATTTACTGCAACATGCGCATCGGGAAGTCCGTGGAGAGAGGCAGGCATGAGAAGTGCTATGTTTGGTGCGAGCTTCGGCGATATATACAAGTATTCAACCTAAAAATTAGAAGGAGAAGTGTATGGCATATGTAGCTAATATAGACAAAGTTGAGTATAAGATTAACGTAAGAGAGCTTGAAGCAAATAAGTTTGAGGTTATGATAGATGACAAATCTTATGTAGTAGATACTCAGCTTACGGAAACAAGCGTATATTCACTGATTGTCAACGGCAAATCCTACGAGACAGATGTTGATTATCATGACGGCGTATACAATATTTTGACAGAGGGCGATCTTTTCAAAATTGAGGTTATGGATGAGCTGAAGAAGAAGATGATGGAAAGAAGAGGCGGAGGAGCAGCTGAGGGTAAACAGATTATCAAATCCGAGATGCCGGGCGCTATTGTCGATGTAAAGGTTAATGTGGGTGATGAAGTTAAAGAGGGTGATGTTCTCTTGATACTTGAGGCCATGAAAATGCAAAACGAGATAAGATCGCCAAAAGACGGTGAGGTTAAAGAGGTCTTTGTAAAAGCGGGTGAAAATATTGAAGCCGATGCAAAGATGGTTGTTGTGGAATAAATTTCATTTTTTAGGGCGGTCTTCTACGGCCGCCCTACACTTTAAGAACTATTGCTTACCAGTTCAACAAAAATTTCTTCCAGATCTTTTTTTATGGGTTCTATAGATAGTAT
>JALTEL010000067.1 GCA_027073945.1 Caldifarciminota bacterium
ATAGGATACACTATCCCGGGAGCTCCCTCCTATTGTTTTTGAAACTCTCATCGTTTCTCTATTTCTGTTACCTTTATTTTGAGGAAACATTATCCCCTTCGGTGCAATTATTTTTGAGGAATAACGACAATTTGAAAATACTACAAAATGCTATTATAATAAGGATAAACCTAAAAAGGAGGTATAACATGCAAAAAAATAACGTGATGATTCTCCTCCTGCTGTTATTAGGAGGAGGATATATAGCTCCTGTGTATGGAGAATCTCCGAAGCCACATGGAGATGCAAAAAGTACTTTCAGCTGGAAAGGTTATACCTGGGAGAAATATACTTCATATGACCCAGGGAGCAATAATTACTTTGACTCCAATCTTGTCTTTATAGATAGTTCTGGTTTTGTTCACATGAAAGCTCACAGAGAAATTGCAAAAGGTATTGGACCTGTTGTACCTGCCGAATACCATGCATCTGGTTTTCGTACCTATGACCCTCTCGGAGATACGGGAACTTTCAAATTTGTTTTTACCTTTCCCAATTTCATTACAGACAGTGATTCTGTTATTTCTTATTCTCCAGATGCTACAGGTGGTCCTGTTGCATATACTTTGTCTCCAAAATATATCGTTGATAGTGATACTCTTAAAATATATCGCACATACGAATATGACATTCCTGAGATATATGGGGCTATCACGGATACATTTGGACACTTCAACTTCTACAGGGATAGTACATATGAGGGGGCAGATACCGTCAACGTACGGGTACATAAGCTTCATAATACATATGACTGGGATTTTTCAGACCCGGAAAATCGTGGAAACGGTATAACAACGGCATGGCTTTCTGTATTCGAAGATTCAGTGATTTTTAGCATCGAAAGATTGGTAAAATGGGAAACCTCAGATTACATTTATACACACCACGTCGAACGTTCTCTTGTAATCTCTGGAGACAGCTTTAGAAATGACTATAAGCCTGATTCATATTTGTACGCTGAATTTTTCTTGTGGTGGACAAAAAACAGATCTTCTTTTATCCGCTATCCTAGGGGATCATGGCGGGGGCCTGACACTCTGGAAATGGTAATAAAAGATTTTACTTATGATACTACTCCGATAGACCCAAGAAAAGGTGATTACTTTACAGAAAGATACATAGGTCCAGGAAATACAGCAACAAATGGACAGAGCTTGGTAAGAAACACTACAAAATCAAATACAATTATCTATACTGTTAAAGAGCCACAAAATGTTTATCTTAATGTATATGACATGAGTGGACGCCTTATAAACAAGGTATCGTTGGGGATGAAAGATGCCGGTCAGTACTCAGCAAAATTTGATAACACTACTTTGCCAAATGGAGTATACTTTACAGAGATAAGCGGGAAATCCGTTCTTGCGAAGCACAAATTTTTAGTTATTCACTAATATTAAATCCACCTGCCAGCGTGTTTGTACGGCACGTGGCAGGTGGATTTACCCTGCGACACGGCTGGTCTTTCTTCAGATATTATAAGAAATTAGTGTTGGTGTGATTTTATAAACTGAAAATCGTGAATTAAGATAGGAAAAATTTATCACCTTGTTAAAGGATAAATAGAGTAAAATATAGTGTTCTTCTTTACTTATATCAGTACCCTTCTTGTGAGTGTAAAACTGATGCAGAAAAGTTGTGAAGGACAGAACTACCTTAACATGATAAAACATTCGCTTCTGCATCCTCTGGGAAAAGACTGATTTTCAAACCCATTCAATAATGGAGTTCAAACCAAACCGCATAATTGTAAAAATCTCTGTTATTTTATAATATATATAAGATTCCACAGGTCTATCTCGTGGACACATCCGCCACCTTACCATCAGGACTGTGACCAAAATAGCCACGGCTTGTGATATACCTATTGTTGAATTTCTCACATATTGCTCTTTCATTAGCGAAACCGCCTTTTGCTGTTTTTAATCCAAATTCAAAGTCACACATTTTTTATCTCCTCTTTATTATTTTGGGGCATGTCGCAAAACGGTCTCAGCATAAGAGAAGTTTTTGCGAAGCAAAAATTTGGGTGAGTGCCGTAAGGCACGAACCTTTTATGCTGTGTTAGGCGACCGCTTTGCTTGGCGTCCATTGCTTATATTTTTCTTACATTTTCTGCCCTTGGGCCTCTATAGCTAAATTTTATATAGAATTTTACTGAATCTCCTGGAGAAGGTGTAAATTTACAAGCAATTGGACGAAACGCGATAGAGTATCTTAAGCTTCTTAAAGTTTCACATCGGATGTATCCCTCATATGATGATAATATACTAACTATGATGCCTTCAAATTCTTTCTTATTTCCTTTTTCATCAAGGATAGGGTCCCGAGGGCGAGACCGCAATTTATGTCCCATTCCAACGCCAGTTTCTAATTCTTTAAAAAACTTCTTAGAATAGTCATAATAGCCTAAAAGAAAGGCAGTCCGACCCAATTCGTATAAGAGCCACGCATTTGGCATAGTGGTGGCCGCTTTCCATTTTGTCAAAGATTCATAATACCTATTTAAATCATTAGGTGATATTTCTTTTAATAATTTACTCCGCAAGCGGAGACAATATTCATCATTGGGAAAATATTTCAGTCCCTTTTCAACTTTCCTCAGCGCTAACTTGAAAATCTTTTTCCTTTCATCACCTTCTTTCTCCTGTGCCTTGCGCCATAATAACTCAGCATTTAGATAATAACCACGAGCGCTGTTGAATTTATCTCGCAAGACTTCCAGACTTTGGGCAATTTTTGTTTCATCTCCAATTTGAGACCATATCAATGTTTCTAACTCGTAGATTTGTTGAAGTTCCTCTTCATTCAAGTTGTCCTTTGCAATTGATAAAATTTCTAAGGCATTAGCATAATAATTCATTTTTTCTATTTCATCTTTTGTTTGATTCCCTCTCGAATACCACATATATGCATGAGCATGATAGGCGTATGCATTGGGAAATTCTCCATGTTTCGCTCCTTGGAAGGACGCTTCAGCCTTTTCAAAATATTCCTCAGCTTCTCTAACTTTTTCCTTTCTGGTAAGATCTAATCCTATATGAGAGTAAAGACTACCAAGGGAGGTCAGTATATTTTGATCTGATTCACCACGGTATGATTCAATATCATCCCTTGGTATTTCCAGAGCCCACTTCAGTAATCTTTCAGCTTCTGGGTAATTCTTGTCGTCCGCTTCTAAAATACCCCAATGATGCACTAAACTCCGAATCGGGTTCTTTTCACAGATAGTTCTGAAGATTTGCCTTTGCTGTTCATAGGTAAAAATCTGAGGTTTAGCGTTTGGGCCGATATGCTCAACCAAAAGTTTCTCGCATATTTCCCTTTCTTTACGATTTGTTAGAACAGATTCTTTCAGGATTTCTAAAAAGATATTCTTTTGCATTTCTGGGGCACCAAAGAAGAATTCTACTGTTTTCTTTGCAATAATACGATGGTGAGCGCGATAGAGAAGATTTCCTATTTCATCTTGTTCTTCGAATATTACCTTAGCAGCGTCTTTCCCAATCACTTCACTATAATAATCGTCATAGGTGCACTTCAGAGAACGAACCAGAAGTTCAAGATTAATTGGAAGATCGAATTGATGAAAACTACATATATATTGGAATGCCTTCTGTGTAAAGTCAGTTAAGTTTTGGTATTGGTCCCTGATAATCTCATTTAATGGCTTTTTTGATGGATGGACTAGAGTATATATAGTTGCAAAATAAGAGTTTTCAAAGTCTCTGTCAATGATATCATCCCAAAAAGTCCCTTTTATTTGAATATATCCCAAAT
>JALTEL010000068.1 GCA_027073945.1 Caldifarciminota bacterium
GTATGTATTATTTGTTTTTCGACTAACAATATACCAGAAAGCGAAAGGCTTTGCACGTTAAAAGTTTATTATTTCAAGAGGTTATACCTCAAACCAGCAGTAAAAATTAAGTCCGAAACTTGAGTTGAGTTGTATAGTTCTCAAGTGTCCACCTTCACCTTTAATCTGTCTATTTTAAGCTTCTCTTCTTAGCGAAATCACATATGTTTTAGAATAGACCATTTTCGGTACCCTTTTACACCTCCTAAGTGCTTCAAAGAGCCATGGGAACATCCTCTGAAAGCTTTCAAATCTTGAACGGCCACGTATACTATTTGATTTCTTAATTGCAACTTTGGGCAAGCAAATTTCCGCTTTTCTCAAGGCTCTTAAATAGGGCTTATAAACATTATTACGAACGAGTCGAGGCAGTGCAGCCCCATATCCACCCAATCCAGAATCATACAAAGGACCAAATATATTCTTCAGACCATGAAAATGGAAAAAAATAAGGCGTTGATCATCGACCCAGATCTGCTTATCTCTCTCACTTATTTTGTAATTGTCAATGTTCCATGGCGCGAGATTAGCTCCTTTATGCTGGATGACATAGACTTTATCAAACAGTTCCTCAAACCTATCCAAATACTTCTGGTCAGCATACCTGTCTCCTTCAACTCTATCATAACACCATTCATTACACCTTTCTCGATACCATTGAAGACAGCCCAAGCCATTTTTATCCCGTCGGAAAGACACCCATCCAAGATTATAAACTCCAACTTTTTCCAGATGTCTCAAACGGGGGGAAAAGCGATGAGCTATGATAGCAATCGAATTCGTCCCTATCTCATCAAAGATTGGTTTTGGATCAGAAAAAAAATAAAGGTCAGAATCTAAATAAGTAATAAGACCTACCTCACTAAAATGATTAAGAATATATAAAGGAAGCGAAGGGGTAAGAGTAAAGTAATATTCCACCAAGGACCTGTTTTCTTTTGCTCTTAAAAGTTCATTATCGCCTTCCTCAATCTCCTCCAGACGTATCAGGTAAACACTATCTAAGTTAATTTGGCTCAATATCTCATAACATTTGTGGCTCAAGCACAAGATCCATAGCTTAAAGCAGGGGCAATGCTTCTTGAGTGAACAATAAAGAGCCATTCCTCTTGAGAGGTATCTGTGATCGAAATATGTGCAAAAATAATAATGCATTATGGGTCAATCTCCCCATTCTTTTATACAAGTGCATACTTTTTCAACCTGTTCATTGCTCATCTGTGGATACATTGGCAGACTCAGTATCCGTTTGCATGCATCTTCAGTATTTTCAAGCCCATTCCTACTAGTTAACGTTCTTTCTTTATAAGCTGGTTGTAGATGGATCGGAACAGGATAATGGATTCCCGTACCTACCCCATGGTCTCGCAGGTATTTTTGCAGGGCTTCTCGTTTATCACTCTGAACAACATAAAGGTGATAAACATGCACGGCATTTGCATCTTCAAAAGGGAGAATAAGATTTGTTGATTCAAGATTCTCTTTATAAATTCTGGCAATCTCTCTGCGGCGGGCATTATCGGAATCAAGCTTTTTAAGCTTTGCTCTCAATATTGCTGCCTGCAATTCGTCCAGGCGGGAATTTATTCCGGGAAAAGCACTTACATACCGTTCCTTCCATCCATATTCTCGCAGTGCCCGCACCTTATTGGCCAAGCCCTGGTCATTACAAACGACTATTCCCCCATCTCCAAATGCCCCCAAATTTTTTGTAGGATAAAAACTGAAAATGCCCATGTCACCAAAAGTACCAACATTTTCTCCATCTAACTTGGCTCCATGTGCCTGAGCACAATCCTCAATGACTAGAAGCTGATTCCTTTTTGCTATATGCATTATGGCTCGCATGTCTGCTGGATATCCATATAAATGGACAGGAATAATGGCTTTAGGAGAATAGGAGGTGTTATTCTTTTTATAATATTTAATTGTCTTCTCAAGACAATCTGGGTCCATCGTATAGGTTATGGGATCAATGTCAACCAGCACGGGTACTGCCCCTGATCGCTCGATGGCGGCAACAGTTGCTACTGCTGTATGGGAAACAGTAAAGACAAGGTCCCCTTGCCCAATATCACAGGCTCGCAGAGCAATTTCCAGGGCATCAGTTCCACTTGCTACACCAATAGCATTATTTACTCCAATATACGAAGCAAACTCATTCTCAAAAATCTTTACTTCCCGTCCAAGGATATACCAGCCACTTTCCAATACCCTTTTGATTGCAGCATCAATTTCATCTTTTTGCGCCAGGTAGCTTGCTCCGGGATTTGCCTGAGGAATAAAGTCACTCTCATGTGTATTCATATATAATACTCCATGTTTTTTCGATAAAACTCGATAGTTCTCCTGAGGCTCTCTTTTAAGGGGGTCTTGGGTTTCCAACCCAATGTCTCACTAATTAGGGCATAATCAGAATAGTAATCTCCAATGTCAATTCTCCTCCTATCAGTCGGGAATGTCTTAATGATATATTTCCCTCCACCATT
This sequence comes from Caldifarciminota bacterium, assembly GCA_027073945.1. Next base: position 2,529 of record JALTEL010000068.1, read on the forward strand.
AATATCAATAAGCATCTCTGCCAGATTTTTTAAACTTATCTGGCAGTCGCCTCCCAAATTAAATACTTTTCCATTTGCATTCTCGCTGATAGCAGCCATCAGCATCGCATCTATACAATCATCCACATAGGTAAAATCTCTAATTTGTTCCCCACCCCACACTTCAAAAGGCTTTCCCTCCAGAAGCATACGAATCCAGATACCTACAAAGGTCTGCCGCGCGTCCTTTATCCTCATACGCGGACCAATAGTATTCGTCAGGCGGAGTACGCAAGAACGGATACCATAAACGTTATTATAAAGGATATGGTACCATTCTCCTGCCATCTTATTGATACCGTTGACATCTACGGGACGGAGAGGGTGCTTTTCATCAACTGGAAGATAGTCAGGTTTCCCATAAATTTGGCGTGTACTGGCAAAAACGATCTTGATGCCAGGATTATAATGCCTGCATGCCTCCAATATCGAAAGTTGAGCATGACAGTTAATCTCCATATCAGTAAAAGGGTCAGCCATTGAATCCATGTGGCTCGTCTGCCCCGCCAAATTAAAGATAAAATCCTTGTCCTGAACAAGATATCTCATGCTGTGGAGATCTCTTATATCCGAGATATTAACCTTCACTTTATCTTCAATCCCACTAATATTATAGAGATTACCGCCGTATTCAGGGATAAGACTATCAACTAACAATATATAAGCGCCCAGATCAACAAGGCGTCTAGCCAGATTAGACCCTATAAACCCCAGTCCGCCAGTTATCAGCACGTTTGCATTTCTGAATGAAGTCATATGATTTCCTTCCTCGCTAAAACTATATTATCAAGATATAGATCATTGTTTCCTGGAAAAAGGTGCCGCAAAAACTCGCCCAAGATATTGAAAGGAGACATGAATAAAAAGCAGAATAACCGATTAATTAATGGTTTCTTTGTCAATAATATCTTATAGAGATACGCGTTAATAAGCTGAAAAATGACTCGGATGTCGCTGGCTGTTTTCCTTTGCTCAATAACTCTGAAGCCGTGTTTTTCAAGAATAAATTTAAGGCCAAAAGATGAGTACCGCGCGTAATCATAGGGCTGCTCATGTTCATCCCACACGAACGGAACAGTCATTAGCAACCCGCCCCCGGTTTTAAGACCCTGTAAGCCTCTGATAAAAATTCATCAGGGTTAAAAACATGTTCAAAAACTTCGTTGGTCACAATCCAGTCGAATGAGCAATTTGCAGCCGGAATATGTCTCCCATCATAAAACAAATCGGCTTTTTTGTTCCTTCGATTTTTGGGAGTATCTATTTCCAGACCAACATATTCATCGCAATTAAAGAGACATGAATATGGTTTTTGTCCGCAACCAATATCAAGTACCCTGCCTGTGACCAAGTGTGAAAGCGATCTGATTTCTTCGCACAACTCGCGTCTTGTGATATAAAATGGATTGAGAAACATTCCTACCCAGGTAGGGTAAAACTGCTCTTTGTGTACAAAATATTTTAATTTTTTCAGCATCTATTTTTTCTCAAAACACACCCACAGAAAGTTGATGGTATATTTGCTTTATCTAATGAAGCAAATGTAGCAATTACAGAATATTTATCCTTGAAAAAACGATAAAATTTCTCCTTATCGAAGAACCAGCATGGATAACTAGCTGCATATATCTCTGAAGGCACCTTTTGAACTGTTAATCTATCCCCTCCGTCTAGCACAAATGATGTCCGATCGAATAGAATAAACTCAAAATTCATAGCCTTAACTTTTTCTAATAATGAATATGGATCCTCTAAGTATTGAATAACACTAGAAAATAGTATTGAATTGGGAGAACACTGCCTTATGCAGCTTTCAATATCGTAAAAAAATTTAAGCTTATCGTCTGCAAAGTATTTTTTGCCAACATCAACAAAATGTTTCTGTTCCACAATGTTCCATTGAACTTTTGGCAGAGCTCGCAAAAATTTTCTGTTCTGAAAATATGTGCTTCCAAGGGAACCGCCAAAGTCTATTATATTTAATTCTCCACCGGACTGGGCCGCGATCCACATAAGACCTGCCAGCAATGGCCAAGAGTACTGTATTTCGTCAAAAATAACAGAATCACGCTCATAGACTGCTTCACCGTTTTTTACCTTAAGCAGAGCATCTTTGACTTTGTCTAAAATATCCCGACTATCATACCCCGAGGAATCCCGTTTGGCATCCTCCCATGAACAATAATCCCCAACCCAGCAAATGCGTTTTTGCCTTCGCATCAAACCAACCAAAGCCGGTGGCAAAACATTCTTCAAGAGTTGTTTCAATTTTGACCGTGTCACAAACTGATACATTTTTATTTTGATAACATGCAATTAACCATATGTTTATTCGGTTAACAAATAAGGTTCATCCGGAATTTGCGTACCTAAAGGTGTTGGAGAGAGTTTAAAGGAAGTGGACAACCAGGTATCATCCATTGCAATGCCAACAAAGCAAGGAGGAATATCATCATGTCCACGAGCCTTTTATACCATGGATTTGGGATTATTGGCACCGGAGTCTGTCAACAACAATTGGACACTTTCCACTTTTTTACAATTCTAACTTCACAAATGCCAAGACATAGGTTACCCAACTCTAATGGTAAAAAATGCCAAGACATAGGTTACCCTGATTAGTTAATTGTAATACTCCATTGTGGAAGTTGATAGTCAAAAACCTCTACCAATTCTTCTCCAAGGTAGACTTGAATAGTATGTATTTCGGTTACGATTACGGCTTTAACATATGAATATACTAAATCCTTTGAAACCCGAAATTTTTCACCAAAGATATTAAGGGTCCTATCGCTACGGATGAAACGGATAAAGATAATATTACCATCTGGAATATAATCCAGATCATGAAGTTTGGTATTTGCTCCAATAGTTGTAGGTTTATATTCATGGCTCTTTGTAAAATCATCAGGGGTTTTTCCTTTAAGGCAACTGTACCGATGATGTTTATTATGGAACCGTTGAAAGTGCTTGCTTTGCCGCTTTAGGTGCGCATAGCTGTTGAACCACTGTCTACGGAAGAACTTTTTGTTATATGTATCATTAAAGTGCTCGATAACCCCATTACGCCACGGTTCCCCAATTGGGATAAATACGGGCTGAACGCCAAAATATAGACATACTTTAATGACAATGCCAAATGATCTAGGATACTTGTTGCTGCCATGAAAACTCAGCGCATTATCGAGCTGGAGAAAATCCGGAAGGCCCATGGTTTTCCAGGATCTCATTAAGCTGGCTGCAACTTGCTTATCCTCTTTAGTTCTTTAAGATTCGATGTAAATGCGATGGCTGAAAAGATCCATTACATTAAATGAATAAAACTTGCCATCCCCTTTGATATACCGAGGGCCTACGAGGTCGGATTGATGGATGTTGTTGAAATCCAGTGCCTCGGTAAAATAGGGATATTCGACGCCTTTGGGAACATAAGGAGTTTTTTTTAACCAACCCCTCTTGCTTTAACACACGGCTAATAGTTCGGTCTGAGGGGAAATCGAAACCTGACTTACTCAGTTCCCATTTAATAGCAGAGGCGCCAATTTGTGCAAATTTTTCTAACTCAAGCCGTTCCCTAGTTTCAATGACCCGCTGTTTATCAATTGCTGAAATTCGCCTTGGGCTGTTTCGGGGTGCTTTAGATTGGTTCTTATACCAATCTTTTTGCCCGCTCTGGTAGCGTTTTAGCCATTTTAAAAACCATTTCTTGGAACGATTGAGGTCAGAGTAAATTGTTTTTGGCTTTTCTCCATTCAAGTATCGTTGTATGGCAATTTTCCTGATTTCTGTTTCCAATTCATTACCTCCTTCTAAAGATTTATGGAGATAGTGTATAAGAAAACAGACAATCGGGTAACCTATGTATTGACACAAAATAGCATTAAGGTAACCTATGTCTTGGCAGTTCTCACTAACTACTTAAGAAACACATACTATATAAAACTATATTAGCCTTAGTCGGCATGCCCCCGAACTTATAAAAAAGTATATCTAAAAACAGCCATCCATTGTGATGCTGTTTTATTTATTAAAGTAATATCTTTTTTAGATAGTTCAAATTTGTAACCCCCCGCTTTACCCTTTCTCATAAATTTAAAATTAGTAAATCGCATATCACCACCATAATTATAAAATTCCTCAAGCTTTTTCATATTTTCAAATGAAGACGCACTAATACTTTGTTCGAGTATATCCTCAGGAATCGTATAACCAAGAAGTTTATATAATCGTGTAAGCACCTTTTCAGGATTGGCTTTTATATCCTCATAGCGAACGAAATCAATGCTAACTGAGGCAGGGGTTTTCTCTACCCATGATTGTACATGTCTGCACCATGCACTAATACCAAAAAATGAGGAGTGTATAAAATCAGATAAGTTTCCATTAAATCCACCCAATCTTTTTAGAAACCAGTAGTAAGAAACCATAACATCACGAGGATCACGGACAAGATAAATAACTTTTCTGTAAAACGGATTGAATGCTGAGTGGCTTTTTATAACTCTATGCCCTGGAAATGGTAATATATCTCTCTTAAGATTCCGGGAGCTATGAATATCCGGAATGAAATCATGTATATTGAAAAAATTCACCTCCCGGCTTATACCACTCATCTTAAGATGAATATTAGCCATTAAAAAAGACAACCATGTATTCCCGGATCTCGGAAAGGATACCAAATATAAATCATCATGTTGTCGCTCTGTGGGAGCAAGTACCCGGTAATGATATCTCAAAAAATACTTTACCCATTCTTTCAAAAACGCTTTTAAACCCGATATCTTAGTCATGCTTATATCTCACAATCTTTTTGTATAGCCGTTTTCTAAGGTAGCTATCTAATATATCAGCCTGACAAACAGCAGGCGATTCATCAATCTTACAAAAGTACTCCTCCAAAAACCCTTTCTGTTTTCGGATATGTTCTTCATGCCATTCCTGCCGAAAATCATCATCGGTTACCAATCTCAACAACAGGCTTTCGAGTTTTTCTGTACTATCTACATAATCAGCAGCTCCTTCGTAAATCTTAAAATGTCTCTCGCGATCTAGAATACAACATATAACCGGGCGATCAAATAGCATAGCCTCTATGCCAAGGGTAGAAAATTTCGTAATTAGTATATCTGCGGCATTGAGCGCATGATAAGGTAACATTTTGTTATCAATTATAAATACATTTTTAAAATCTTCATGGCTGTTAATCAGATCCTCCAAGATGTCAGCTTTATGGCTTGGATGAGGCTTTACCAGCAGAGCTACAGATGAATGTCTGCCAGCAAATTCAAGCAATGTCATTAAAGTGGCAGTTTGTTCTTGCTGAGACATAAAACCGCGTAAAATCACATTAGGATCAAAAAGTATATAAATAGAAAATGTAATCGGTATTCTCAAATATGAGCGAGATTTTGTTGTGCTATATTTTTTTTTAAAATCCGTTAGGCCCTCATACCTTGCCTGCCCACAGATTTTGATGTTAGTCGATGGAATATTGTTTGACCGAATCGCCATTTTCCTATGGATTTTGCCAGCAACAAATAGTAAATCAACCGGACTATCAGGATCTTCATAAGGCCAATCAGTATATGCTCCTACAGCGTAGAAGAAAATCAGAGGTTTTTTTTGCAGATTCAAACTTTTCCATGCCAGATACCCTTCTCTTAACGCTGTTACCCCCCATAATTTGACGGCAACTGGACTATGCACTTTGAAATATTTTTTCAGGGCCTGGTAAGACCTGTATGACTGAGGAAGTTCTGCAATGATAAAATACTTAATAGATGGCCAGAGCAAAGAGCCAAGTGGGACAGACTGATAGTTGAGTATCGAATGCGATAGAAACTCACGTTTTTTTTCTCTTGCCTTGTTCCATGTCCAAAAAGTGCCGGAAATGCTTCTCCATATATCAGAAAAAGAGCACCACCTCTCCAACTCCTCTACCTGGAGACCTTCTCTGCGAACCTGCACTGCCCCTGTTTCCTTTGTATATCTTTCATTGGAATGCCAACAAAGTGCAAGCGGATTGTAACCTTTCTGCTTTAATGCTCTCATAAGATGAACAATATTTTCGACATGCTTGTAATCCGAACTGCAAAGTTGAAAAACTATTTCTTTGTCAACCGCCTTGCTGTTTTTAGATTTGAAGCGGTTGCACAGGTTAATTCTAATAACATTAACTACATAGTATGCTGTTCTTGCATATACTTGTAAGTAAAACCATATGTTTTTAATCAAAATACCGAAAGAATAACACCCGACAAGTTTGACATCGATACCTCTACTCCGAGCTGTCTCAATCAAAACTTTATCTTCCCATCCCTTACCAGGCTGGCTTATCACTATGAGATTGGTAATTTTATAAGTATCAAAAAGAAACTGATAAGAGCGAATCAAAAGCAGTAAATCCTGTATTCGTTGTGTGGTCATTCCCCCTTCAACATGTCGAGTAAAAAAAAGTAAATCTTCCGGGAATCCACGCTTATCGTCGGCCAAGCTTTTTAGCCATTCATTCACTGTTTCTGTCAGCCGAATCACATCGTCAGCCACATTATAAAATGATTCCATCTGCTCAATCCAGCAAATTTCATTTATCCACGAATACTTTTTAGCCGCTTCATGAACCCTTGGGTCATCTGATGCCAGAATATAGCGGCTTTGAACTTCTGGCCTAAAACGCGAAAGTCTGCGTACCGATTTTAAATCACGGCAAATAATCAATACATTATTATTGGAAGCAACCATCTAACTCCCTTTTTATTATCTGCAAACGTAACTTCTGACAAATTGCCATTCCTTCCTGCTAAAAGTCCTCAAGGCAAAAAGTCCAATAACATATGCTAAGATTCCCAAAGCCAATTCCCCTGTTAGAAGTGCTGTGGAAGCACCGCCTTCGGTCATTAAAGAAATCCAGAATAACAAACCACACATAAAAAGAGATGCTCCCACAGATTTTAGCATAACTACCCACTGAAAATCGACTGGCCATGCCTCTATTTTCACAATCTTATTGATGTATAAAAACGCAATAAAATAGCTAAGAAAAGTAGTTATAGCAGCAACGATGATGCTTCTGAAAAAATAGAGCAATATTAAATTCGCTACCAGATTAAATGTTGCCGCAAAGAGATTCATTTTAAACATCGCATAGGTTTTCATGCGTACAAATAAAACATTTGAAAGGATGATATTTAGACCATAAAATAGAGTTCCTAATGCAACAATAGGTGTGACAAGATAGGCATTTCCAGCAACATCCTGATTTGCCAGAAGTGCCAAAATCGATTTACCAAGGACCATGCTCCCAAAAATAAAAGGGATTGCAAGGAGAAAAAATATCTTGAGGGCATAATTGAGCATCCTCTGTGCGTCCTGCTCGTCCCCATTGTCCACGGCCTTTGATAAAAGCTGTGGAAGAGCAGTCCCCATAGCCTTGGGAATAAAAATTATGAGCGACCCAAGCACGTAGCCAGGATTATAATAGCCCACGGCAGTAACGGTCATATAAAATGCGATAAAATAGCGATCGCTTCCAGCCAAGATGAAATCAACGATAAAACCAAGGACAAGTGGAAAACCGAGCTTGATATCGGACACAAGTTCTTTGAAGTTGTAAAAATTTAACTTGACGCCAATTTCTCTGAAAATTATCCAAAAGCAGGGGAGCGCAATAAAAAGAGCGGAAAGAGTTTGTGAAAGTACAAGAACATTTATGCTTATGTATCTATAGCAATAGTAAAAAAGTAGGATCAGCCCAATGTGGACATAAGGAAAAGATAGCGTTGCCGCTGTCATATAATGAACTCTGGACGTATAGCGAAAATAGTCACTTCCTTGAGAATAAAGAAAATACAAAATCAAAAAAAAGGGTATTATCCAGACTGAGTAACTGATTTCGTTCTTGAAAATATACGTATTTAACTGCCTGTCCAAAAGTATCAACAACAAGGATAATAGTAATATGGAAATCATTTGGAATAGAAATTGTGGATAGAAAAGTTTTCGTCGAGCCTCCATTTCAACCGTTGACGGCAAGAATCTTCTCGCCCTGAATCCGGCGCCAAACGATGAAATCCCAAAAACAATTCCAAAAACAGATGAAAGCAATACAAACCCACCATAAATTGTAACACCAACAGTCTTGATGATTATAGGCATAAGAATAATGCCCTTCATGTAGACCAGTATATGGCCTGCAATGACAACGGCATTATCTTTGATGAATGACTTGGAGTAAGATTGAGACATTAAAGAATTTTTTTAGCCAAACATTAATTACAAGGATTTTTAAGTCTTTGAAACACTTGCCAAAATCGTATCACATTTTCCGATGGACGCGAGTTGTTTTTCATAAGCCGCGTGCAGATTCTGGGAATTAAGGAAATGCCATTTTTGGTGACCGCCAGGTCTACCATTAGCAAGCCAGTATAGATGATTGGGTAAAGGATATCTTTGAATCTGTTTGATATAATTCACTTTGAAATTTAGTTGGTCAAATAACATTTCCAGCGTATTAGCTGTATACAAAAAGAGATGGCAGCTCCAATAAGTAAAATGAGAAAACGCTTCATTGTTGTAAAGTGTCAACAATGCATCATCTGCATTCGGCACTTCCACGATAATTTGTCCGTCACCTGCCAGCATCTCACTCAATTCAACCAATATCGATTTCGGGTCGGGGATGTGCTCCAATACATGAAACATAGTTATGATATCGTACCCCCCCCCAATAATATCTTGCTGGATTTCGGATAGTTTTTGGAAAACCGTGAGTCCATACTTTTGATAATGACTGCTCAGGCGTGCTTCCGGTTCCACGCCATGCACAGTTTTAGCCAACCCCCGCGCCTTTAAAAGAAACCCACCTGCACCACATCCAAAGTCCAACAGTTTCCTATTTGACAATACAGATTTGAGATATTGGAAACGTCGTTCATCATCCCATGCAGTATCTCTCAGCATGGTCTGTGGATCCGGAATATTTTCACCATGCATTCCGGCATTTTCATAAAAGCCGTCTCTGATATGATCGAACGATGACAGAAAAACCAGCCCACAGGAGGCACATTCAAGGATTTCTAACTCCGGCATATCACGCACACTGCCTCGCCTTTTGTTAAACTCTGTGCCTCCACACAGATAGCATTGCCTTTGGTTTTTCGCTTTTCTATTCACCAGCACGTCCTCCCACCATCTATAATAAGAGTTGTCATTAGCATTATCTTTGATGAATGACTTGGAGTAGGATTGATTCAACTGAAAGACTCTTTTCCCACAGGCTGACAATTTGTTCTTCGGGGATTATCTATTGTCGTTAAACTTATCATATTGCTGTCCATCCACCATCAACCATTATAGTTGCACCGGTAATGTAAGAAGCGGCATCAGAGGCCAAGAAAAGCACAACAGCGGCAATTTCTTCAGGCTTGCCCATTCGTCTCAGTGGCGTTTTTCGTGAGTAGTTCTTCACGAAAGTTGGAGGTTGATTGTCAAAAATTCCACCGGGGCAAACGGAATTTACTCTGACATTGTGCGGCCCGAAATATGATGCCA
>JALTEL010000069.1 GCA_027073945.1 Caldifarciminota bacterium
GACCAGTCATAATCAAATATCTTTTTGTAATAATTAAATCCTGCATTGGATTGGATTTGCAAGGCCATTTCCCTATTTGCACGAGAAGAGTTTTCGGAACCGTTAATGGAACCTATATTTACATAACCCTTCCCCCCAATCCACATAATAAACTGCTTGTTGTGTATAGGATATGCCCCATAACTCCCACTACCCGTTGGTGTACCGAGCAAACAATGAATGTTAGGGCTTTGTGCCTCTGCGTAGTTCTTTGTTGCCGTATTGGCATCTACCCCGTAAGCTCCATTCAGTAGAACATATACCTGTGCACCTCTATTTGCAGCATTTATGAGTGCCTGCAAGCGCGGATTTACATATTGATGGCTTGAAGGACCCCAATAAACATATTCATATTGAGCTTCCTCCATAATTACATCACCTTTACCTGCTTTGTTAATTAATCCTATTAGTGAGTCTACATTTCTTAATGCAGTATCAGGCGAGTCAATAAGTTCAAGGGATTCAGTTTCGTATACTGAAAGCGGGTTAGGCTGAACAGGCATATATCCCGTTTTGTTGTCCGGAGGGTCATATGTAAATCCAGCAGGGGGTGCATCTCTTGACGGATCATAAGGAGAAACATCATAGTATCCCGGATAACAGTCATGGGCAAATATTTTAACAAGAGATTGTACGATTACGGCATCATCCGTTATTACAGCCGAACCCCTGTTGCCTGCCGTGCCATCGCTCTTGTCGTCGGAAGGCATCGGCCCTCTTGAGAAATTCTCTGAACTTATAAAGACTTTACTATCATCTGCAATAATAAACTTTGCATGAATATTATTGTATCTATCATGATAAACACCATTACTTCTTAAGAAGTACACTTTGCCACCGTTGTCCACTATTTCTTTTGCAATGTACCTTTCCGAATCGTATGTTCCACCAGGTGCACCATATACTTCTCCATCGAACACTGCAGTTACAGAAACACCGCGTTTTAATGCACTTACAATATGATCTGCAATTTCATAGTTAGTAAATAAATAAACCTCTATTTTTATCGAATGCTGTGCAGAATCAATAAAGTCAGTAATACCCTTAAACGTGTTGTCAGGCGCCGCAATAAATGTCGTGTGAACTTTTGCCGTATCTTTCGGAGGGAAGAAGAAATCGTCTATCGTATCCCACCCTGGATACATCACTTTGCATCCGTTAATCGGGTCATTAGGGTCTGTAGACCAGTCACTCAATGTATCAGTATCAGGAACAGGCATACCAGTTGTTTCGTCAAGCTTTCTATAAATTATATCGCCATCTTCAGAGATATAGCTTGCAAAGGTATATAATTCTACGGGGTTCCCTGACCATCCGGTTATTGTAGTGCATCCGCTGCCCCACACAACAGCATCTACCTCTCTATTTGACGAGTCTAAAATTTCACACTCGTCTGCAACATTATCGAATATCGGGTATTGAGTGGTATCGTCCATTTGCGGAACTGAGTGATCACTGTCGACACCATACTCAAAGTCTGGCTTTTCGCCGAATTCTTTCTCAAATTCTTTGGCATCTCTTGCAATCCACAGCTTTTCTTTTGGCTGTAGAACTGTCCCTTGCGGGAATACCACAGATGCTTCATTATCCGTAATCTGCCAACCAGATATATTAATAGGGGTATTTGCAGTATTTATAATTCTAACAGCTTCCCCCTCTTCGTCCGGCCCACTTTCCAAACTGTTAAACATTACTTCAAAGAGTTTTACTCCTTGTTCGCTACTCGGGGCAACTTGCCTGGAAGTTGCTGGACAAGGGCCTTGATAGATAGGAACAGGAGTAAATGAAACATCACTCTGCATGCGAGGCATTACTTGATATCCAGAATCATATGGGCTTGATGTATCGTACTGAGATGAAAATCCAATTACAGTTGCCTTGTCTCCAACTTCCATCCCTGAAATGGAAATGCCTGTATCGGAATCAATATAAACGGTTGCAGCCCCACTTCCGTCATCTACTGTGAACGCACTGCCTGAAATAGATTTTACGCTTCCTGAGATTTCAACTAAAAGACCTTCTGTTGATTCCCCTATCGAGCCAGTTTGCTCTACTTTGGGTGCAGGCACCGTACCGTGTGATACAAATTCTATATCGCTGTTGTCTGCAGAAATTTCCAGCAGTCCGTTAAAGCTCTTTAATGTCCCTTTTACTTTAACATCATCGCCTAACTCGAAATTCTCTATATCACCTGTATTATACACATATATGCCACCGGTGGCATCTTGAATCGCAAACCCTTTGTTAAATGTTCCCGGTTTAACGGTAACATTTCCTTCCACATAAACAACATCTCCTATGGACTTTGTTCTTGCCTCTGCGATAGTAATTACCTGTGGAGTGCCTGTTGAGAAATTCCATACATAATCGCTTCCCATTGCATTGCCATCTGTATCTTTTACACTTCCTGAAATTGTTGCAGTGTATGTTTCATTTTCAGAAAGAGGGCTACTCGGAGTAAAAGTTGCAGTTTTTGATGAAGCATCATACGAAACTGTGCCAGAAACAGCATTATCCGAAGAGTCTTTTACTGTAAATGTGGAGGTAGTAATTGTGCTTGAGTCTATACCTCTGTCGAATGTTGCAGAGATCGTTGTATTTACATCAACATTGGTCGCATTATTTTCAGGTACAGTAGAAACAACAGAAGGCCTGTTAAACACAATATCGCTCTGTGTGCGAGGCCAGATTTGCACAGTGCCTTTATATTCTCCAACAAGGCCTACTATTGTAATATTATCTCCATTGTTAATTCCGGAGAAGCTCACTTGTGAAGAGTTGTCACGTACTTCAATCGTGCCTGAGCCATCGTCTATAAGAAAGTTAGAAGAGTACTTATTTGAAACAGTACCGCTTACCTTAACAAGTAAACTCTCCCTCGAGCTGTCAATTTCCCCTGTTTTATCCAGCTTAGGCGTTATAGTAATATTAGTAAATCCCTGCTCCACGACATCGCTTGCATCAGATATAGAAACTTGCTTTAATCCGTTATATGCTCCTCTCGAGCCTGTAACCTCAACGAGATCTCCTTCTGCAATATTCAATCCGCTTACACCGTAAACTTCTATTCCACCCGTTCCGTCCTGCAAGAAAAATGCCTTTCCGCTACTAAATACTTCCTCAGAAGTTACAACACCTTGAACTGTTGCAGAAGTGCCGCTACTCAGGGCTCGGGCATTACCTATTGGTACTACCGTTCCCTTCGCAATGTCGTACTGATAACGCGGAATAATTTCATAATCAGAATCATGTTGCTCTGCAATACCCACGACAGTTACTGTGTCATTATTGTTTATTCCCGAAATATCAGTACCTGTATCATGGTCTATGTATACTTTAATGCCATTTACAACAAAGCTGCCCGAACTTTTATCACTTACCGTACCTGAAGTATATACAAGAGTTCCAAGGTAATCAGTTATATTTGCAGATGTTACAGAATACGGTATCACAAAACCACCATAATTATTAAATACGACATCGGTTGCGGCTGCAGGCTTTATCTCTATTTTGTTGTGATAGCTAGATATCGTGCCTGACACTGTAACTGTGTCGCCAAGCTGCAAGTCTTGAATTCCTCCGCTATAATAAAAAACATCAATGCCACCAGTTTCGTCCTGGATATACATTTCCCTATTTGAACTATCCAGTGTACCCGGCGTTAATGTTACTTTTCCTTGCACTTTCAAATTTGCTCCGCTATTTGCCCTCGCATCTTTTATAGGCCATATATCGGTCGCTGTTGTATCACAGGATGAGCTATTATTAT
>JALTEL010000070.1 GCA_027073945.1 Caldifarciminota bacterium
GACAAAGCATATCTTTATATAGAGAGTGGGAAAATTGGTTAAAAAGCAACAATCCCCATCTGCCTATTACATTTGATTCAAAATCAGCAAATCAGCGCCGGGATGCAGCGTTTATTATGCCTCTGCATCCGCTTGTTAAACAGGCATCTGAGTTTTTTAAAACAGTCAAGATGGCAGCAGTATCACTTAAAGCAAAAGACCCGTCAATACCATCAGGCAATTATCCTTTTGCCGTATATCAATGGCAATTTTACGGAATTAAAAAAGACATAAAAATGTGCTCTGTTTCAACATCTGAGATTGTAACTTCAAAGTTGGATGAGCTTCTTGAAAAAGCAGAAGAAGATTCGGGAAATATAAAAGATGTTCTTTCTCAAACAACCCGAGAAGAGATAGATGCCTGCCATTATGAGTTATGGTTAAAAGCCAAGGAAGAATATGCACGGCAGACAAAAGAAACATCTAAATATATGTTTGAGAGTTTGGCCATCAGCCATAAGGCTCGCATTGCACTCTTGCAGGAGCAGCTTGAGCAGGCAACGAATGATAAAATTGAAAGAATGAAACAATCCCAAATCAATGCAGCCGAAATAGACTATAAACACAGGGCTGAAGAACTGAATAATGCAACCCAAATGGCAGATATTACCGCTCAGCCGGTGGCATATGGGATAATCCATATAGAGGGAGGATTGTCGGATGTCGAGTAACTACGATAGCATACGCAAGGATGAAAAACGAAAAGATGAACTCCTAAATAATGCCTTAATGTTACTCGGTCAGATGTACTCCGACCGAACACACTTCATTTTTGAGCTTCTTCAAAACGCGGAAGATGCAGGTGCTGCCAAAATCCTGTTTGAGCTATTCAAAGACAGGCTGGAAGTAAAACATGACGGTCGTCCATTTAATGAACGCGATGTAAGAGGTGTATGTGGTGTTGCTGAGGGCACAAAAACAGACGATCTCACACAAATAGGCAAATTTGGGATAGGATTCAAATCAGTCTATGCCTATACATCAACTCCTGAGATTCATTCTGGAGATGAGCATTTCCGTATCGAGCATTATGTCCGGCCATATAAGGCTCCTACAAAAGTACCAGCCGATCCATGGACTACTCTTTTTGTTTTAACTTTTGATGCGACAGATCTTGAACCACAAACAGCCATGTATGAGATTGCCGAACGACTTCGTAATTTGAGTGCCCGGATACTTCTGTTTCTCCGTAATATTAAAGAAATTGAGTATAAGTTGCCTGACAAGACAGGGGGCGTTTACTTACGTGAGGCAGTCTCCCATGGCCAGGCCAGACAAGTTACTGTCATCGGGCAAAACAACGGCCAAGACGAAGACGAAAACTGGCTCGTTTTTGAAAGGCCTTTATCTGTTCCGGATGGTGCCGACACGGTGTGGGTCGAAATTGGATTCAAGCTTGAGGCCAATTCCAAAGACCGAAATGAGAGTATAGTAAGGATCAAAGAATCACCCCTGGTTGTTTATTTCCCAACGGAAAAATCAACCCGATTTGGATTCCTCATCCAGGGACCATATAGAACCACGCCATCCCGAGACAATATTCCAAAAGATGACGACTGGAATATCAAGCTTGTAAAAGAAACAGCTCTTCTTCTTGTCGACGCATTACAAAGCCTGAAAAAGATGGGGTTGTTAACGGTTGCACTGCTTAATGCGCTCCCGATCAGAATGGACGATTTCCCGGAAGATGACATGTTCTATCCAATCGTCGAGGCGGTCCGCGATGCTCTCCTGGACCAGGAATTACTTCCAACAGATGATGGAACATTTGTCTCTGCACGAAATGCAAAGCTGGCCAGTGCAGAATGGTTGCGCACATTGTTGCGGCATGAAGAGCTAAGACAGCTACTTAGGACCGAAAATTCTCTAAAGTGGATTTCTGGTGAAATAACAGAACGAGCAAAACATGATTTGTGGAAGTATATCCGAGAAGAGCTGAAGGTTGAAGAAATAACACCGGATAGCTTCGCGAGAAAGATAACGACTGAATTTTTGGAAAACCTGCCGGACGATTGGATGATTAAATTCTACCAATTCCTTGCTGGCCAGGAAGCGCTATGGAAAAAGGGTAGTGGTTCACGGCACAATCCAGACGGTCCCTTACGGAAAAAAAGTTTTATTCGTCTTGAAGACGGTTCTCATGTTTCTCCATTTAAGGAAGATGGTTCCCCTAACGCTTTCTTGCCACCTGAGAACGATACTGAATTTCCGGTAGTTAAGCGGGAAATAGTCAAAGATGAAAAGGCGGCTGAATTTCTCAAGAAATTAGAGCTCGAAGAGCCTGGTGCAGTTAATGAAGTGATAAAAAATGTTCTTCCCAAATACAGGCATAATCCTGATATCTCAGATAATAAACATCGTCAGGACATAAAAAAAATACTAAAGGCTTACGAAACTGACTCTCAAGAAAAGAAATCAAGGCTTGCAAACAGATTAAAAGATACAGCCTTTATTCGCGCTGAAAACCTTGTATTGCAGCAAATTGAGTATAAAAAACCAGAGCAACTATATTTCGGAAACAAAGGACTCATTATATATTTCGATGGGAATAAAGACGCTTGGTTTGTGAGCTCGGAATATGAGGAGGAGCTTTATGATCTGTTTAGAAAGCTTGGGATTGATGATGAGATTCGAATATATAGGGAAAAGCCCGATCGCAAGAAATATGTAATCATTTCTAATCCATGGAAGGGCAGCGAATACAATAAGCACAAACGTGGTCTTAATGGATTCGACCCGGACATTGAAGTTGATGGGCTGGAATTTGCACTCACGCATCCAACAATTGAGAAAAGCAAGTTTATATGGAACCAGATTGCGATACCCAATTCAGATTGTATCCGCGGGATAGTGGAATCGTCAACACGCCTAACTTATGAAAATAGTGAAAAGAAAGAACAGATTTCACAAAACTTTGGTCTCTTATTGAGAGACTGTCAGTGGCTGCCAGATAAGCAAGGCAACTTTCATAAGCCCTCGGAAATCATGCTCAACGATCTACCTAAATTATTTGATCATAATGAAGAACTTGCGAATCAGTTAGGGATGAAGAAAGATGTTGTCGCCAAACTTGCGGAAGAAGCAGGCGTTTCCTTGGACGCACTAAAGTTGGCACAAAAGTTAGAGACGCAACCGCCAGAAATTCGAGAAAAAATAATTTCGTTATTGCAAAAAGGAAGCGAAAGAAATAAGCCAGTATTTCCAACTAAAATCTCTCCAAATCCTGATCGACGAAAGAAGCAACTTACCGAACAAAATAAGAATGCTCCGGAGAAGGAATACGAACAACGGAACAGAAGCGTGCGGACGACAGCCAATAGCATTGACAAAGAAACCTATTTAAGAAATGCCTATACAAATGATGACGGACAGATGGTTTGCCAAATCTGCAAGGAAGAAATGCCTTTTAGGAAACGCGATGGGGAATACTATTTCGAGGCAGTGGAGGCGCTTTCCAGAGATTATTTCGCCAAGGAACACGAGGCGCAATTCCTGGCCCTGTGCCCCCTATGCGCGGCTAAATATAAAGAGTTTATTAAGCTTGACGATAATGCCATGGAATCATTAAAAAATGTATTGATAAATTCAAAAGATACTGAAATTTCCTTAAAACTTGGAGATGAGAACGCAAGTATAAAATTTGTAGAGACCCACTTTATCGATATAAAAACAATTCTCAAAAATGAAATATAAACGCTGCTTATGCTATAATATTATTTTCAAAGAGTAAAACAGGGAGGTAAAATGGATAAAATTAAATGCCCGAAT
>JALTEL010000071.1 GCA_027073945.1 Caldifarciminota bacterium
TTTTAGTTTGATTTTACTCATTATTCCTCCTCATTTATATAATATTATACAGCATATAATTCGTTGTGTCAAAATATGTAACCTCTTCCTCAAAAATAGATCTAACCAAAAATGGCAGTGTAAATTAAGTTGTGTCAGAGGTAAAATAATCCTCCTTCCGCACGAAAAATCAATAAACAGTGTTATACGGTGTTTTATTTTTATCCGACCTTGATTCCTGACACGGTTTGGTTGATAGATAAAGCTATATATTTTTCAACCAGGGCTATTACTTGACTGTTTAAAAATTATGGTTTATAATTAAATTCAAAACAAGGAGGCATGTATGAGGAAATATACAGCAATAGTACTGGCTGCAGGCCTTGCAGTATTTGCAGGCTGCACAAAAAATGCGACGGATACAGGCAACGGGGTTGAGGAACTCCGGCTCTTGGGTTCTGTTAATGTTTCTCAGGATTTTCAGAATACAGGGAATTTTGACCTGAATCTTATAGCATTGGATGCGAATGACAATGTTATACAGCTCACAGGCGGAGATGTGTCTATGACGCTGGATTCTGTCAGCGTAACAAAGGGTGGCTACAGCATAACAATTACTGATGTTACATATGTAAAACCCAGTTCAACCGGAAAGATAAAGGTTGCTATACTGCTTGATTCAAGCGGAAGTATGAGCTCCAGTGACCCCAACTATGAGCGTGTTCAGGCTTCGAAAGATTTTATCAACCTGTTGCGTTCCAATTCAGGTGATAATAAAGTGGGTATATATGATTTTGCGGGAGCTTACGGGGATAACAACGGTGACAGTATTGATGATTATAATTTCAGAATACTGCACGATTTTGATTATGTGACGGACACAGCAGCGCTGTTTTCTGCACTTGATAGTGTCACAGCCAATGGTGCTACGCCTCTGTATCTTTCATTGTACTACACACTTGACCATGTCCACAATGCAATAGAGGCTTCCTATGGTAATGCCATACTTGTGTTGACTGACGGTCAAGACAATGATAGTTATCAGATTACAGCGGATAGTGTTATAGCTAAGGCAAAGGCCTATGGAATTCCCATATACGCTATCGGACTCGGTGACAGCACTTACATAGATGACAATATTAAGAGAGTTGCCTCAGAGACAGGCGGAGTTTATGCAAATGCACAGGATGCAAATGCACTTGCCGATATATTCAATTCAATGGGATTCGGACTTTCTCAGGGGTACAATCAGATAACGGCAAAGATAAACCCAATACCGGGCTCAGGTTCAGTAGTATGGGGTAAGGTAAGTGTAAGTTCCGGTGGTAAATCGCAGACCAAAGCGTGGTCCTTCACTGCTCCGTAAACTTTTATAGAATATAGTTTCACAATCACAGGGACACTGCAAAATGTGGTGTCCCTGTTTTATTATTTGATATTTTAAAAGAGCAGGGATAGCAGTAAAGATAATTGTATAAAATTCTATTTTCCCAGGTCCTTTATTATTTTGAGCTGGCGCGCCTGTGCCCTGCTAATATTCAAAAGACTTGACAGAAAACTCAAAATTGAAAAATTATCTTTGTCAGGTTTTATAAAAAGCCATTCCCCTTCTTTTGACAATTCGCACGTACTTTCATTTTTTATGGCTATTTTTGCATCCTTCTGTAGCTTGACCCTGTAAATTATTTTTATATTCTGCGCATCGTGTTTGCTTTTGGCTCTGTTCAAACTGACAACACGCAAACCCTGCGGCATTGCACTGTTTAACAATGCTACCATATGTTCCGTATTTTCCAGATTGGTATTTGTCCTGAAAAATATGAATTCCGCTTTGCTTTCAATTCCAAGCGGGGTTGCATTTTGTGCGGAAATATCGGGTCTTTTTTTAAATCCTTTTCTTTTGCAGACGGATATACCGGCTCTGTTCAAGCCACGCAGCAGTGCCTGTATGGTTTCATTTTGTCCTATGTATATGAACGTACTTTCCTTGCTGTATTGCAGGAGATATTGCCCCGTGCATATTGTTCCATTTTCCGAAAATTTTGGAAAATGCTGTTTCTCATGTGCCGTATTTTTTACTGGCAGGACATTGCAGAAATCGGTCTTTCGTATCCATATTCCGCAGCCCCGACATCCCTCGTACTCGCAGTTCTTTTCATACAGTCCTTTATAAGCGGCTTCCCTTTGCTTATCAAGATATTTCTTGTACACTCCTGTATCTATTATATGCCACGGAGCATCAATAGGTTTTGTGAACTGTGCAGGGTTTATGCCCAGCTTTTCAAAGGCCGTCCTGTATATTGAAAAATCAAAAAATTCCTTTCTCTCATCAAATTTTGCCCCCATTTTATATGCTTGTAATACAATATCGGCAGATTTTTCGTTACCTCTGCCCAGTATGCCCTCTATGTAAGATTTATAAGGGTCATGGTAGCTTACACGTATTCTTCTGTTATACCCGAGTTTGCCCTTTATGAGATGTATCTTTTCCAGAATGAGTTCGGGCTCTTCCTGTTTCTCCAATTCAAACGGGGTATGAGGTCTTGGCACAAACGGGGAAAGTTTTATATGGAATGAAATGCGTCCTGACATTTTCGCTATTTCCCTTGCAAAACGGGGAATTTCAAGTACGTCTTGCTCTGTTTCCGTAGGAAGTCCGATTATAAAGTACAGCTTAATCCTGTTGTAGTTGTATTTGTCAGCCAGATTTATTGTTCGTTCAATGTCGGAAAGGGTAACATTTTTGTTAATAACCCTTCTCAAACGTTCCGAAACTGTCTCGGGTGCAATGGTGATATTGAACTTTTTCATTGAGTTCAAAAGCCCAAATAGTTCATCGTCAAATGCATCAACAGGCAGGGAAGGCAGGGAAACGGAGATGTCAGGCATGCTCTTTCGTATGTCGAACAAAAGCCTCCTCAAGTATGGGTAGTCGGTTGTTGTGAAGGCAAGCAGAGATACATTCTCAAAACCTGTTGCTGCAATGCCCTGTCTCAATATTTTCAGAATATCTTCAGGGCTTCTCCATCTTGCAGGTCTGTATGTAAACCCTCCCTGACAGAATCTGCACCCTCTTGTGCATCCTCTCATTATTTCCACGACATACCTGTTGTGAATGATATCCATGTTGGGCACGATTTGTCTTATGGGAAAATCTGAGAAATTAAGCGATGTTGTGGCTTTCCGTGCACCCTTTGATATCCCGGGTACATATATTGAATCTATTTTTGCTAATTCTTTTAATTTATCATACTTTTTACATTGCTTGCAGTGTTTTAACACGTGAACAGCCTGTTTTATACTTCCTTCCCCGTCTCCGACAAAAAATGCGTCAATGAACTTCGCAAGCGGGAGCGGATTAAAGGATGCAGGTCCTCCGACGACTACAATGGGATGGCGTTCGTCCCTGTCGTCTCTCAACAAAGGAATATCTGCAAGTTCAAGTGAAAGCAGAATATTTGTGTAGTTTAATTCAGTATGAACGGAAAATCCTATTACATCCATTTTATTTAGAGGTGTATACTGTTCAAGCGTGAATAGAGGAATTTTGTTCTTTTGCATAAACAAGAGCGCATCGTGTTCAGGCAGAAATGCTCGTTCTGCATACACGTCTTTCTGAGCGTTCAGTATATGGTAGATGATTTTAAGTCCTAAATTTGACATACCGATTTCGTAGGTTTCGGGATAGACAAGTGCTATGCGCAATGTTTCCGGGCCTGTGGCTTTGTAAACGGCATTGGGCTCATTGCCTATGTACTGCCCGGGCCTTTGTAGAAGAACAAGAGAACTACCGAATGGATGCATGAACTATATAGAAAATCTTATGT
>JALTEL010000072.1 GCA_027073945.1 Caldifarciminota bacterium
AATGTCTTCGAACTCCCCAGCGGATTCATTGCGGACTCGTTCGGAAGAAGAAAATCCATGCTCCTCTCGTTTTCCTCCTATCTTGTCTCCTTTCTCATATTTTATTTTCTTCCCGGCTTCTGGTTATGCGCGCTGGCCATGGTATTCTTTGCATCGGGGGAGGCGTTCAGAAGCGGAACACACAAGGCCATGATTCTGGACTACCTGAAAATAAAGGGGATGGAGGAAATGAAGGTGGAGTACTACGGCCACACGCGCTCGGCATCTCAGTTCGGCTCGGCCATATCCGCCCTGATTGCCATCGTTCTTGTGTTCTACTATGGAAATTACAGAATCGTGTTCCTTGCATCCATCGTCCCTTATGTTATGGAACTCTTTCTCATGGCATCGTACCCCGCATACCTTGACGGCGATATCGCAAGGGGGAGGGAGAGGACAAGGGCCGGGCTGAGGCGCTCGTTCTCCGAGACATGGCATTCCTTCACGGGCATATTCAGAAACAGGGATGCGATAAGGGGCATTCTCAACTCATCCTTGTTCGGGGGAATATTCAAGGCCTCAAAGGAGTATCTGCAGCCCATCCTCAAGGCGCAGGCCATTGCGCTGCCCGTTCTCCTGTATCTGGCGGACCAGCAGAGGATTGCCATAATCGTGGGGATAACCTACTTCTTCCTCTACATGCTGACATCCTTCGCATCGAGAAGTGCGGGGGGTTTTGCAAAGAGATTCTCCGATATTTCCTCCGGCATAAACCTGACATACATTCTGGGGGGAGGACTTCTGTTCATCTCCGGCCTCTCTGCATATCTCGGCTGGTATCCCGTCGCCGTTCTGGCGTTCATCGGCCTGTATGTCATGCAGAACCTGAGGCGGCCGCTCAATGTGGGATACATCAGCGATACGATAGACAGCAGGGTCATGGCCTCCGGCCTCAGCGTTGAGTCGCAGTTGATAACAATCATAACCGCAGTATTCGCCCCGATAATCGGCCTCCTTGCGGATGTTTACGGCGTGGGCGCGGCCCTTGCCGTTGTGGCGGTGGTGTTTATGGTGATGATGCCGGGGGTGAGGGTGAGGAAGGTGGTGTGAGGGAGAGACAGCGACCGAAGAGTCATGGAGAAGTTTTTCAAACCATCACCCCCCATTTACGACCCATTCTTTGTCTTTTTAAGGGGTATCAATTTTTGAAGCTGTTCTTTTGCTTGAGTGAAGGTTTCATGTTCCCAAGCAACATCTGTTGATTCAAAAAACAATTTTTCATAAACCGCACCCTCTTCATTTTTTTCAAGTCCATAATAGCAATTTGCCAAGGTAGCATATACCCACTTAATATCTGGTCTATTTACTTCCTCGTTATCCTCTATAGCCTGAAGAAGATCATCTATTATGCGCTGTCTTGTTTTCTTAGCTGCTATGATATAGTAAGTTTTCTCATCCCCATCTCTCTCAATATTTGCCATCATATTGAGACATAATGCATAATTTTCGCCAGTATAATAATCGTTTCTAAGTGTGAATCCTTTTTCGTAGTATTTTATCGCTCTTCTTAAGAACTCTTTATCATTATTCAATAACCACATTCTTTTATAAATGGCACCGGTTATTCCTAGTGTTTCAGGATCATTTGTATCACCATCTGGGTCAAGAGACTTAATAACTTCTAATGCATCTGACAAAGCTAACAGTTCAGTCGGTTGCCTTGATTTATATATCGATAGTGCATATTGCTGAATAAAATAGGGTTCTGATGGATTTTTATCAATAGCTTTTTTCCAATATTCCTTAGCCTCTTCGAATTTACTTTCAGACATACATTCTTTGGCTTTTTCAACAATTGCAAAAATATGTTTTTCTTTATCTGCCAATTCTCCAATTATCTGTTCATACTCCTCTTTGGGTAAAGTCGGCGGTACAACTTTTACTAAATATTCATACAATGGGCTATCCGCTGATGGATTTCTTAATGTGCGGCCAATTAAATCAGATAATTCACCTTGGCAACGTTTAGCTTCATCTGCACCAATATCCTCCCCTAAATGGGAATATTTAAATATTCTGGTGTGGTCAAGGTCAAACGGAATCTTTCCGTCTTTTTCCTTGAGCACAATAGTAGTATATGGTTTAACAGCATGCCTTATGCCTAATTCATAAATCGCATTTGGATTATATGTAGAGATATCTGCTACAACCAAATCAGCCTGCATAAGAAATGCATACATACTTTTGTCTATCAATCCAGACTCTTGGATCTCGTCCGCTCTTATGCATTGAAAACCGGAACTTTCAACAGCAGGCTTTATAATGTTTTTGTATGTTTGGTCCAAATCAAGTTTTTTACCAGTTGAGTAATCAGTTTTAGTGCCAAACCCCATAATAACAAAACAAATCTTATTTGTTCCGTTCATATTAATCTCCTTCATCCCACGAATTTCTGCCTCTAATCGCACCTACTATAGAATCTGAGTTCCACCTGACCAATGCGAGTTCATTGTAATCTTCATTATAGGCTTTACGAAGTTCTGCAGGTAGTTTTGATTGCGATTGACCTCGTAAATATACACCAACTATTCTTTTATCTTTTTTTCTAGCATATTCAATTTCATAATTAACATATTTTCGAGTATAAGTGCCTGGACCAATCAACACAACAATTGTCCCGGACCAGTTTATCTTCGATCGGATTTTGGTTTTAATATACTCCTCATTTTCAGCACTACTTTCTTCATCAAGTGAGGAATTGGAATAACCAAAATATCCTCGATTATTTAGCATTTGAATAAGTTGAACATATTCATCTGAATTTTTGTAATAATAACTAAAAAATAAGTTTTTTGAATTCATGTTTATTTCCTCCTTTTCTCAGCTTCCTCAATCCATTTCTGCATCTTTTCAGGGTCCTCCCAATAATAAACAGTATACTTCTTGCCATTGCCAAATATTGGGGGGCAATCAGAATAATTCTTAATCTCAGTATCTTTTCCTTTGAGAACAATGCCAACGATTCCTTTATTTTTTGATTGACTGATTTCCAGTTCTTTATTAACCCATTTGCTTCTTTTCGTTTTTCCAGAAATTAAGCAGACGGTTACTGATGAACCCTCAATTAACGATTTAATATATTTCTCAATTTCATAGTCTGGCTTTCCTTCATAATCTTTCTTACATGAACCATCTACGAAATTTATTTTCGCATCTGGGTTCTCAAGCATCCCTCGAAAACCATTTACTTGATCTATATCTTCGTCATATGCAAAGCTTAGGAATATTTGCATTTTTTCATCTCCTTAGAAGGAGTATGGGTCTTCATTATATAAAGCTAACGGGTTCCTTATTTTCTAAAATCTCTATTGCTTACATGAGTGTATATCACAGTGGTTTTGCCGCTTTTATGGCCCAGACTTTCTTGGACGGACTGATTACCGTTTTAGATTCGCCTGAATCATAATCGTTAACTCTGACTCTGGGTGGAAACACCCACAGCACCTGCCGGCGGCCCCGTCAAACAAAATTGCGAGAGAGCAGGGTGCGGCGATTTTCTTTTTCACCAGTATTTTTCTTTGGAGCCGCACCCAGCGCAGCAAGCACAAAAGAAAAAGCCTGAGCGAGCATGCCGCCCCTGATTTCTTTCTTCCGAATCTCTTTCTTGGAGGGGGCGGCCGGCGGAGCAGGGGCCAAGAAAGAAACTCAAGTGGGCCCGCCCGGATTTGAACCGGAGTCAATGGCTGTTTTGCAGTTTTAAGGGCTGTCCCAAAGCCACAAGGATACCAAGCTACCCC
>JALTEL010000073.1 GCA_027073945.1 Caldifarciminota bacterium
TACTACCTGATAATTCGGATAGCTATTTCTAAAAACACTTTCTAAACACTCTAATGTATCTGACCAGCCATTATAATTTAAAATAAGAATATATACTTTGGGATAATGTTTCTTCATTTACCGCCGCCCCTCAAATTCCCCACTAAAATACTGCATCATCATATGACATACTATCAAATGACAATCCTCAACTTTCTGTATATCAAATGACTTTATTATTATTATTGATTTTTGTGCAATGTTTTAAGCACTCCTCTGTCAAAACCGATTATGCCAAACATGCGTACTCCTGCTTCATTGGCATATCTACATCGTCTAAATTTCTACTATTGCGCCTACATTCTATAAACTGCCTTGACGTTATGTTACTTTATGCTTCTGATAAAACTGATCTGTATAAGTCTATCATCTCCTTAGCGTGAAACTCCATTGTTTTCATAGGTTGTATTTCTGATTTTAGCTCGTTAATAAGGCTGGGGTTTTCCATTATTATTGCCATTTTATTTTTCAATTCTTCAACATCTCCGGCTTCAAAAAGAAAACCATTTTTACCGTCCTTTATAAAATCAGGTATACCACCAATATTGGAACCTATAACAGGCGTTCTTGTGGCTAATGCTTCAAAAACAACCTGAGGCGCGTTATCGTACCATATTGGAGGCACCACAACTATATCAATATCAGATAAGACCTGTTGCAAGTTAGTATAGTTATAAGGAGCACGAAAATCTATTGGAAAATCAGCAGATAATTGCTTGAGATGCTTTGCATAATCATTGCTCGGATTATATCCATATATAATCAGACGAGCTTTCCCCTTTTTCAACTTCATAAACGCATCAACCAGCACATGAGCACCTTTGTGAACAGTTAACGGGCCTATGTAACCAAACGTTATATAAGGATTCCCGGTTCCACCCGTGGGGTTAAGAAATTCAGCTGCCTTAGTGCCAATGTGTTGAACAATTATTTTGTCCGAAGGAATACCAAAACTCTCGAATCGTGTCTTCACAAAGCTGGAGACAGCAAGGTTGACACTTACTTTTTTTGACAGCAAATTACGATGATATCTCTCTCTATACACATAATCACTAATTAGCGACTCGGACTTCACGGCGCTATTGCTTGTGTTATTTTGGATTTTTATTGCCCTTTCCTGGCGCTTAGCTCTAACTTTTCGAAATTTATCGATTAGTTTATGGCTAAGCAGCCTTTTGGAAACATCCTTAATACTCTGAACTCTTAATCTTGTTTTTGCTTTGTGCAATAAAATGGGATTGAATAAAGCGCATTTGGAACAATTTAGTCCGTTATTTGGGCCAGGACAAATGGACATACTGCGATGATCAAAAAGCTCTACTCGCGGGCATATATACCAATAATTATGTAAAGAATTTATCACGGGGATATTGTGCTTAAACGCCAGGTCTATCAATGAACTGCAAAATCCTGCCAAATAATGAATATGTATGAGGTCAGGTCTAAAATCTTTTATTATTTCTAAAAACTTATCTTCTATTACTTCTGATTTGATCTGATCGCGCGGATGTGTAATAGCGACTGCCGGATACGTATTTGGGCTGTTAACTAAACTTATATAGATTATATTATTTCCCGTTTTACGCCATTGTAAGCGTGGTCTATAAAAAAAATCGTATTTGCCGGAATAGAGATAAGCCGTCTCGATTCCGTTTTTTACAAGTTCTTTAGCCAAATTATGGACATATTTCCCCACTCCGCCCGAATCCACCATATGTGATATCATCAATACGCGCATTGTGTTCCTCTATTAGAACCTAAATTGAGCGATTCTTTTCTGAAAACTGTAACTTCTCAATAAGTGGAGGCTTCATTTTGGTAACCGGTCGCAGGGTGCTTCTTTTTCCAACACGCTTTTGTCCCTACAGGGGGAACACTGTATTGCCGAGACTTATTGAGAACTTACTGAAAAATATACATAACTTACTGATTCTATAAAATTTATTTAAAAATCCATTTCACCCATTGGGTGAAAGAGCTAATTCCAATAAATCTCTATAATTTTAAATAGATAACCCATTTTGGGAATCGAGAATCGCTCAACTTAGGTAGAAGTAAAACGAACAATCCCCAAACCATCCTTGATAGACTTTGCTATTCCCTGAAATTCCCACAGGCCGTAACGTCCGATCTGGTAAATGTTATTTTGCTTTAGCGTTTTTACCGCGTTGCCCTTCCATGCGGACCTTGGATATGACCATGTGTAGGCAACCTCGATCCATGTGGGATCTACGACCTCTGCCTCTTTGATGAACTCCCAGCTTTTGAGTTCATCCACAATCCCGGCACCTATCCTTTCCATTTCCCTGTAATCTGGCTTTTGTTCAGGGAGATATGACTTCTCCACATAAATGCTCACTCTATCATTCCTCATTCTCGAAGATTCCGGCAGAAAAGAAGTATCTACGTTGCTGTAAAAACCAACCCGATGAAAACCACACTTGCTTTTGGGTATGTAAAGCCAGTGATGCATAGGGCATTTTCTCCCTTTCTTTGCCCCAATATTTATTACCAAAACTGATGTATAGGGGGGTTCATGCCCTTCAACGCGAATTCTGCTCAGTTTGACGACCTTGTTTAGCGGCAGAGTTGAGATTAGTTTGCCGTACTTAGCGGCGGTTCCATCCATAAACAGGATTTCTCTTTTCCTGAGGTCGATTTTAACAACTTCCTTATGGTAATTTATACGGCATTGCCTGGCCATCTTTCGCATGAGGTCATCTAGCCCTTTCTCGGGATAAACAAATCTCGCGTTATACCCAACAGGCGCAGATTCACCTTTGAATCCGCCGACAACCTGTTCCTTATCAACCGGCGACTTGTATCTGTCCTGAGGCTCGATTTTTGTAAAAAGGCCCGCTGTGTACAATTCATGAAATGGGAAAAAAAACAGCTCACACAAGGTTTTCCCAAAATGGAGTTCGAGCCACTCGGAAAACAAAGAAACATCCTTTGAATGGTCGGCCTTGACGATCTCATCCAGAGATTTTTTTGCGATATCTTTTGGAAGATAGGAAAGATGATTTTGAATCGGATAGGGGACATAAAGATGCTGATCCGGAAAAAAGACCGCTGAAGTCCTTTCGTAGCTTTTCACTGGCGATAGTCGGTTTATGAACTCAAGTACCTGTTTGTCCGCACCAAATATCCAGTGTCCCCCTCCGTTTTCAAACCGATACGTTTCCTTATTTACACGCTGATAGTCCCTCTCGCCTTCTAAATTCATGTAATAAGAACTGCAGATTCCACCCGGAACTTCTTTCGCCTCGTAAATTTTTCTATTTGTGTCAAACCCGGCGCTCAGGCCGGTTATACCAGCGCCAAGAATAGTTGGTTTACTTTCCATAGCTATATAAAATATCGCTTATTTCAAAAAAAGTTTTAACTTCTCCGGTGCATGCAATATCTCTCAAAGTAACATTCATCTTCACTTTCCTTACTCCTATGTCAAAACTGTTTTATATTTTATATCCACTAGCCTCAAAGCCATCAACAAAAACCCATATACAAAAACATAGCAGACCCCGCCTAAAATCAAATTAAGGTCTAGGTATCTAAAAACAAAAATAAATATAAATAAGCATGAAATTAAACCGGCAAATTTCAGCAGAATCTTTTGACTGAATAAATCCACTTTCAACCTTTTAGCTTCAAAATACATCCAGGATGTCACCCATATCTCTGAAACCAAAAAAGCTAATGCCGCTCCGTCTTG
>JALTEL010000074.1 GCA_027073945.1 Caldifarciminota bacterium
CTGGCCGCGGAACGTTTGATGAGTAATAAAGTTTCAACTATGGAAGAGTACGCCATCTCCTCTGGCAATCCTATTTCCCTGAAGAAATTGGTGACTGTTTATGGTGAAATTATTGGGAAAGCACTAAGCGTAAAATGGGGAGGCAGGCCTTATCGGCCCCGCGAGGTCATGGTGCCGTGGGACAAAGGCAAAAGGCTTCCAGGATGGAAACCGAAGATAAGGTTGGTTGAAGGCATCAGAAAAATGGAGAAGATCAATAAGTCCTCCAAATCCAGGTGATATTGAAAGTATGTATTCGTTTAATAGTATCACGTTATAAAGGGGGAAATAAAGCGTGGGCAAAAGTGTTACAAATAATATAAAAATTTGCATTCTTCTTACAGCTACTGTTGACCCTAAAGGCGTTCCTTTTATGAAAAGAAGCGATCCTATTGTGAGAGAAAGTGACTATATAAATTCTATGAAAAAGTGGCTGGAGACGACCCCATATTCTGTAGTTTTTTGTGAAAATTCTGGCTATAAGGGTGGCAAAATTGGAAAAATGGTGAAGAGTTGCGAAGATAAGAAATGCGAATTTCTTCAGTTTGATGGTCAGGACTTTCCCAGAGAATTTGGAAAAGGGTATGGAGAATTGCAAACTATTAAATATGCAGTTCAAAATTCAAATATTGTAAAAGAATCGAATCATACAATTAAGGTTAATGGGCGCTATTTCATTAAAAATATTGAGAAAATTTTATGTGCTTTATCGTCTACTAATAAAGACATCTATGTTATGGCTGATTTAAAAAACAATTTAACATGGGCAGATAGCCGTATTTTTGCTTTTAAGCCTTCATTTATTACAGACTATTTATCCAAATATCAAAATTTGATTAATGACTCAAAAGGTTTTTACTTAGAACATGCTTTAGCACGGGCAATTCTACGTGCTGTAAGTGATGGATATAGATGGACGCCCCTTCCATCGAACCCAATTATTGTTGGATACTCTGGTACATCTGATACTCCTTATACAACATCCAAAATTCACTGGTTGGCTGGTGAAGTAATACATCGTACTAAAAATTACTTCAATAGACGATTCTGAAATATATAGGAATTATAGGCTTTACGATATGAATCTTAGAAGTTTATTTTTTACTTTGAAAACCCCACTTTTTATTTTTGTCGATTATATCAGCCGTGTAGTGACGAAGTGCAACCATGCTGGAACGATATATGTGTTTGGATCTCCAAGATCAGGCACTACTCTACTCCTTGAAATTTTAAGCTCTTTAGATGGTTATAGATCTATTGGAGAGCCTTTCTATGATTCTCGATACCCAAAAGTTTCAAAGTTCAAGTTCAATGGCCGGCCAGTGATTCCCGAAGAGGATAATCTGCCTGAATTGAAACAGTTTTTAGAAGAAATATACGAAAACAAGCTTTTAACTCGTGCTCAAGGTTTTCATAGATTAACCTTTGATACGGTCAAAAGAAAGTTGTTTGCGCCAAATGTTGTTGTGAAGTTTGTTAGGGGAAACAATATTATCAGATGGATTATCAAGAATATGCCCCAACGTATGTCCTTTCTGATTATACGGCATCCTCTCGCAACTGTATCCTCTCAAATGAGACATAATATCACATCTCTTCTTCCCAACAATGTACCTATAACCAAGGATATTCTTCTTGATTATTTCCAAGCGATGAAATCAAGGATAAAACGCAAGTCACTTGCTCGGCTAATAAGCGACTGTAGGTCAGAGGATGAATTTCATGCCATTGTATGGTGCCTGGATAATTTAATCATTTTGGAAGATGTTAAACCGAAAGGTCTTGAATTTGTTGTTTATGAAAAATTAGTGAAGCAACCGGATGTTGAGTTGCAGAGGATCTTTAAACTATTAGGCGAGGAAGTGCCGCCCTCCGCCCGTGCAAGACTTAACCTGCCTAGTTCATCTACATTCAAACTGGATGAATTCGACATAAATAATACTTTGGGAAGTTGGCAAAAAAATCTCAATGAATCTCAAGTTGATCGGATCTTAAGAATTACAAATGCTTTTGGGTTCTCCTTTTATAACCAAGAGGTTGAACCAGATTACGAGGCTATAGAGAACATATTTAGGTCAAAAAGGCGCATAAACTAAAATTCGGATTTCGCGCTGTATTTCTCCAACAGGTCGAGCTCAGGCGCGTAACCCTTTGCATTTTTATTTTGTTCATAAATTCCACACGAAACGTCGGGGAACCTTTATTGGCTGAAGGACATTATATCCCTCATAAAGAAAAGCTAATCTCAGCCCATAAGCCTGCTGAAGAGAGCTTAGAACAATTAACAAAACAAGTGGCCAAGGGTGGCATTATTGCCTTTGGTGGCAATATTCTTGGCAAGTTCTTTGGTTTTAGCTTGAATATTATGCTTGGCAGGGTACTGGGGCCAGGGGGTTTTGGGCTTTATGCTTTGGGAATGAGTGTGAGTGGAATTGCACAATCTGTATCTTCCCTCGGTCTTTCAAAGGGAGTTGTTCGTTTCTGTGCAATGGATAGAGGTGAAGGAGAAAAGGGTGGTATAAAAGGAACGATTTTAGGAGCATTAGGCATTTCTACAATTTCCAGCATTGTGGCAAGTTCAATCCTGTTTGTATTTGCCGGAGTTATTGCACAAAGACTCTTCAATGAGTCCGAGTTAACTTTAGTACTTAAAATTTTCGCTGTAGCAATTCCTTTTTACGTACTGATTGATATAACGACGTCATTCGCTGTAGCATTCCGACGTATTGCCTACCAGCAGCAAGTTCAAAATCTCTTCCGGCCTTTCACTAACCTGCTTCTAGTGGGTTTTGCTTTTCTGTTGGGTTTTAGGTTATCGGGTGCAATATATGGATTTTTGGCTTCAGGAGTGTTAAGTGCCTGCCTAGGATTTTATTTATTGTGGAAGCTTTTTCCTGAAATCTTGTCAGCCACAAAACCCACCTATAAGACGAAACGTTTGCTTCATTTCTCCTTACAAGTGTTTCTAAGTGGCTTTTCTTATTTATTGCTCAATTATACAGATCGTCTTATGCTGGGATATTTTGGAAAAGCTAGTGATGTTGGCGTTTACGCTGCTGCGGGGAATATGGCTATGTTACTGACTGTATTTCTATCTGCATTGCTCCCTATCGCATCTTCTATTACAGCAGATTTATATAATAAAGGTGATTTAATGGCATTGTCCTCTATGTTTCGAACAATTACACGATGGGCATTCACCATAACGCTTCCAATATTTCTCATCTTCTTTTTTTTATCAAAAGGAATTATGTCGGTATATGGTCCAGAGTTTGCGGGTGGATCCATAGTCCTGATGATTTTATCATTAGGTCAGCTTGTTAATGTTGGAACAGGCCCGGTTGGAATGCTTCTTGAGATGACGGGAAAACAAAGAATTACTCTTTCGATGGGTATTATCCTTGTTATAGTAAATATCATACTGAATCTTTGGCTAATACCCCAGTATGGTGCGGCTGGCGCTGCGTTAGCAACTGCCATATCAGTCACGGCGATATTCGGAATATTGCTCTTTTTTGTCTATAGAACGTATAAAATATGGGCATATGATAGGTACTTCATTCAACCTATTATTGCAGGGGCTATGGCTATCATAATATCGGCTATGGTTGGCAGAATAACTGATTTTACCTTTTTTGGGAGTTTAAATATTATCGAACTCATAAGTATCATTATGTTATATTATAT
>JALTEL010000075.1 GCA_027073945.1 Caldifarciminota bacterium
CCGGATGTGGTTCTGAGGAAGGTAAAGGAGTTGATGGACAACAAGGTGCTGGAGGAGAAGATGAGAGAAGCGGAGGTCGTGTTCGGGGATGGAAATGCAAGCGGGAAGATGATTGAAATCTGCAAAAAGGGTTATGGGATATGAATAGGGTCAGGAGCGGTTAAAAGATAAAGCGCAACATTTATAAGGAAGTTCGGTATTTGGAAAAGAAAAGTAGAAGAGGGATAAAATGAAAATATTATCTATTCATAACGGACACAATGCGGCGGCTGGATTTATGGAAGCTGGCGAAATGCTCTTTGCTATACAAGAGGAACGATTAACAAAAATTAAAAATTATATTGGTTATCCAAACAAGGCTGTAGACATGATATTCACCAGATTTAATCTTTCGCCCAATGAAATTGACTACGTGGTCTTTAACGGGAATCACATGGCTCGACCGTTTGATGTTAAAGAGCTGAAAGAGAGGTTTAAACGGACGCAACAAAAAAATCTGACGAGCGTTATGAGAAAAATGGCAAGACGCACTCCCTTGTATGAAGTCTACAAAAACAGGACAAAAGAGGAAAGAATCCAGCCAGCCATCAAGAGAGGCTTTAAAGAAAAGCAGATAAAATTCGTAGAGCACCATCTTGCCCATGCGAGTTCTGCGTATTTCGGATCACCATGGTGGAATAGTGATAAGAAAGTACTCATCCTAACATTGGATGGGGGTGGCGATAAGATCTCCGCAACAGTATCCATAGGTCAAAAAGGAAAAATCAAGAGAATAAGCCAAACCTCGGATGAAGACTCGCTAGGCAATATATATTCAAGAATTACCTTTATGCTCGGCTTCACACCATGGGAACATGAATACAAACTTATGGGAATGGCTCCTTATGTTAACGCAGAGCATTCAAAAGATATAAAGAAAACTTTTGAAGGTTATATAGATATAGATAGCAAGGATCCTCTTAGATTTAGGAGAAAAATAAATGAGCCAACTAGCTTGATATATAACAGATTAAGAAACGATATGGAACTTCAGAGGTTTGATAATATCTGTAGAGGGCTACAGGATTTTACAGAGGAGCTTGTAGTAAAGTGGGTAAAGAACGCTATTAAAAAGACAGGCATTCATAGCTTAGCCTTGGCAGGCGGGGTTTTTATGAATGTTAAGGCCAATAAAAGGATTATGGAATTGCCTGAAGTTAAAGAACTTTTTGTTTTTCCATCGTGCGGTGATGAAACAAATATATTTGGGGCTGCATGGCATGTATATGCAAGGGACCGAGAAGAGCATGGTGAAAAAATAGATATTAAGGAGTTCGGGCCGTTTTATTATGGAACTGATATTTCTAATGAATTGGCAGAATCTACAATTAAAAAATATGCTCAGACCCACAACGTGGAGTATGAACTCAGAGAGGACATTTCTGAATATGTCGGCGAATTGCTTGCGAATAATGAAATTGTCGCAAGGGCTTCAGGTCCAATGGAATTTGGTGCTAGGGCCTTAGGAAATAGGAGCATACTTTCCAATGCATCGGATTTAAGGAATGTTCAGATAATCAACATGATGGTTAAGAAAAGAGATTTCTGGATGCCATTTGCACCGGTCATTCTCAAAGAAAGAGCGGATGATTACATAATTAATCCAAAAAGAGTTCCCGCTCCGTATATGATTCTTTCTTTTGACACAACAGATAAAAGAGATGATCTGGTGGGTGCAATACAGCAGGCAGATCACACAGCAAGACCACAGGTAATTGAAAAAGAATGGAATGCACCATATTATAATATACTAAAGACTTTTGAGAAAGAGACGGGCTTCGGAGGAATGATGAACACTTCCTTTAACCTTCATGGATATCCGATAGTAAACGATGCAAAAGATGCGCTGTGGGTGTTTGAGAACTCCGGATTAAAATATGTGCAAATTGCGGATTATATTGTTAGAAAAAAAGAGTGAGGGAAGTTGGCAAATGCAATAATTTGGCAATATCGGAGACGGTCATATGGAGAATTTAAAGCAGTTAAAGGGCACAAATCTTTTGATAATCACAGACAGATATCCGTATAGAAAAGAGGTAAACACTTCTATCTTCGTAAAAAATCAGGTTGATGCGGTAAAAGAGCATTTCGAGAGGGTTATCGTTTTTGCTCTATCTCCCATAGTGCCGCATTTCCTGACTCTTCTCCCTTTTCTAAAATCCATCTGGAAAAGGGATTCCCTCGTAAAGGACTACTTCTATGACAATGTGGAGGTTCGTTTTGTGAAGTACTTCAATCTGCCGTTTTCATTCTTCAAGAAGCGGGCGGGCGATGTATGTTTCAAAAAAATAGAACGATTGGTGAGGGAGCAAAAAATAGAAATTTCCATAATTCACGCACATTTTACATACCCATCCGGATACGCAGCGGCCAGACTGAAAAAAGCCGTTAAAAAACCGCTTATCATAACAGGCCACGGCTACGATGTTTACGCACTCCCATTCAAAGACGAGGAGTGGAGAGAAAAGGTGAGGTTCGCCCTTATGACGGCCGACCGGATAACCACGCCAAGCAGGAGCAATGCAAAGAGGATGGAAGAGATAGGGATACCGCCGGAAAAAATCAGCGTAATCCCGAACGGTTACGAGGCCTCAATATTTCATCCGATTAACGGCGCAAGGGAGAAACTGGGGCTACCAGCAGATAAAAAAATAATTCTTTCTGTCGGCAATCTTGAAAAGGTGAAGGGACATATCTTTCTGGTGGAAGCGATGGCGGAAATTCATGAGCGGCACCCGGATGCCATCTGCTACATTGTTGGTGAAGGGAGCGAAAGAGATAGGCTGGAAGCACGAATAAGGGAGTTAAAAATACAGGATACCATGAGGTTGGTTGGTGCTAAACCACATAATGAGATTCCCCTGTGGATGAACGCTTCTGATGTTTTTGTCCTTCCGAGCATGAGGGAAAGTTTCGGGGTTGTCCAGATTGAGGCCATGGCCTGTGGAAAGCCTGTGGTGGCCACCATCAACGGCGGAAGCGAAGGGATTATAACGGATGAAAAGGTTGGCCTTCTCGTGAAGGCAGGAGATTCAGATGAACTGGCGAAAGCCATAGAAAAAGTGCTGGAAACGGAGTGGGATAGTGAATACATTAGGAAGTTTGCAGAGAGATATGAGTGGCGGAAGGTGGGGAAAGAGATTATAGAGATATATAGAGAAACAACAGCATCGGGAAAAATATAGAGAGAGTGATGACTTGAAAAAAATGGGAATAAGATTATGTCGGTTCACGGAATCTTTTTATCCATATCCAGGGGGAATCTCAACCCATGTCACAGAGCTTTCTAAAAAAATAAATCCCCATCTGGAGACACAGATTATTATGACACCCCTCCTTTCACCGGACAAAGGGGGAAAGAAATTCGATTTCGAGGTTCATTATGTAAGGCACCGCATAAAAAGTGGCCGACTTTTTAAAAGCATTCTTTACTTTTTTAGCGACCTCCCCTGTCTTATAAAAACAATAAAAGAAGAAGATATTGACCTCATTCATGCCCACTCGTGGAGACCGGGTATTGTGGCAACTCTGGCCGGGCGCCTGACATCCACCCCCGTGATATGGACAATTCATGGTGTAGGGCCGTATCGCCTTCGGCAGGATGTGGACCCGAAAAAACTTCTATCTCTAAAGAGAAAAATATTCCGTTTTCGCTTCCTACCCGATTTCATGGATTGCGCAAATAC
>JALTEL010000076.1 GCA_027073945.1 Caldifarciminota bacterium
TCCTATCAAAAGAGAATCCTGCATACTTTTCCATATTCCCGTGATAGGACTCCCCATAACACTGTAAATGCTATAATCCGTGAAGTCCGGAGATGTGGAGTAGAGTGTATCAGACCTCGCAAAAAATATCGTATCGTCGTATATCCTCATTACCGAGACTGAGTCATCAAATACTTTTTTGTAAGTATCATCCTCTGGCAGATAGTTGTTGTTGAGATTAATCCTATAAATGGCGTGAGGCATCTGAACAAAGAGTAAATTATCGGAAATCTCAAAATCAAGCGCAGATTTAATACCAGGAATTGGTATATAATAGTATTCAAAATTATTTTTTTCTTTAAAGTAGATGCCGGAGTTTAGAGTAAGGCACCACAATATATTATTGTTATCCACTATAGACTTTTTTATTATATTTGTCGGAAGTCCGTTTACACTCCCCAGTAAAACGGAAGATTTTATCCAGGCAGAGTCACCAAATAGTTTTATGCCCGTTCCCTCTATTATGCCTCCATTTGATGATAAAATGAAACTCGTATCATTCACAAATCTATGATAAAAGAGCGAATGGTTTGTAATATTCGAAACAGGCGTTAAAATACTGAATAAAATAACAGATAAGATTGCCATAACTTAATAATATGATAAAATTCACGTTCTTTCAATAAAGGTGTCAAAAGAGCAATATTTTCAATATGCCTTTGTTTCGAATAAGAGCCTTTACTGAAGCTTAGCTCACCTGCATTTTTTTATGAACTTTTTGTACAGGCTGCTGTCTGCTTTTACTTCGAACAACTGGTCGATAATGGCGCTTATGCCCGTCGCTTCCAGCATGCCCGGAACTACAATAATATCAACACTATTTTTCAGTAGTTCTTTTACCATTGTAACACCCTTTCCCCTTTCCAGCAAAACAGCTTCATTCTCAATTTTTCGAAGCGGTTTACCTTTCTCATTGAATAGGCAGAAATGGGAGGCCTCTATGATTTTCCCTGCAAAACCAGATTCAAAGAAAGGAATAGCAATAACATTTGATTCTTCAGAAGGCTCGTAGTGAATGGTTATGGACTCGATGCCCTTCAACCTGTTCTTTATTGCATGTTCTATTTCTTCGGTAATCACATGTGCCTTTCTGTATAGACGTTCTTTTATAACAAGTGATAGCTCAACAAAAGCGTATTTCCCCGACCTTCTACCTTTTATGGTTTTTACCTCCACATCAGGAAATTTTGCCAGAACTGCTATGATTTTTGTCATATCGCTTTCAGGTAAAGAGGCATCAAGCAGCACCTTTAACGATTGAATGAATATCTCCCCGCCCGCAAAAAATAGGAGTACAACAACAATAATTCCGGAAATATTGTCGGTAGCAGGATGAGTTTTGCTCAGGAAAATCCCTGTAAATACAACAACAGAGGATAAGGCATCTGATAACGAATGTATTCCATCCGACTTCAAGCTCGGCGAACCGGTTTTTCCTGAGATGTATAGTTTATAAAACCCCAATATTAAAGACAGAAGTACTGAAAATCCCGCGATTATCAACCCGTCTGTCCTATATTTCAATAAAGCTGAGCTGCCTATGGCTTTTTTCAGTATCTCAAAACCTGAGCCTATGATGAAAAAAGAGAGTAGTAAAGAAACGACGTTCTCAAGTTTATAAAGCCCATAGGGAAATTTCTTTGTTTTGATATCAGAAAGATACAAACCAAGCAACACGAGTACGGATGAAATTGAATCTGTCAGTGAATGTACAGAGTCAGCTAATAAAGCATGACTACCTGTAAGTTTAAATCCTCCCAGTTTTAAGAGAGATAGTATAAGCGCGACAACAATAGAAAGACCTGCCGCAATTTTTTCTCTTTTGCTCTCGGATTTAATTTGTGTTTTTTCCAATGTATTTGATAAAGTTTTTTGAATAGAACATATTTTTATTCGTTAGTATGAAAATACCTAAGTGCATGGAATCCGCAATTGCTATAGCTTCTTTAACAGGCATAATGAAAAAGCCCGTGGCAAGCCCGTCCGATAAGTAACCACTATCACTTATAACAGATACACTTATAACACCATTTTGAACAGGCTCACCTGTGATTGGGTTTATAAGATGCGAAAACTTCTGTTTTTGGTTTTGTATATATCTTATATAATTGCCTGAAGTGGCAATAGCTTTGTCAGAAAGCATGATTTTTTTCATATACTTTCCCCTGTGTGGCGATTGAATTCCTACTGCCCATGGCATTCCATCCCTCTTTCCAATGCAATACAAATCACCGCCGGCATTTATTATACCTGATGTGACGCCAGCATCTTCAAGTTTTGCGACAGCGAGGTCAACTGCAAATCCCTTGGCTATTCCGGATAGCGTTATTTTTTGATTTTTCCCTATTTTTACGCTGTCACCCTTTACCATCACTTTTTTGTAGTCAATATATTTTATTAAATTTTTCTGTTTTGATAAGGGTGGTATTCTATACTTACCTTCTCTGTCAAAATTCCAGAGCTGTACCACACAGCCCACTGTTATATCAAAATATCCGTGAGTCTTATGTGATATAATAATGCTTTTTTTTATGCATTCAGCAGTATAGGGGGATACCTGTGTCCAGTTGCCGGCATTTGCATTTATTCTGTATATATCGGAAGTTCTTTTTGTTGGATGTAGTATTGAGTCAAGCGTACTGAAAATTCTGTAAACAGTATCCGCATATTGTATCTTTTCTTTCGGAAGTGTGATTTCAAGCGTTGTTCCCATAGTTACATAGAGTTTTTTGATAAAAGTAGTTTTTTGCACACAATTAATTGATAGCATAATAAATACAAGCATCAATGCTTTGTATTTCATTTCCTTTAAGCGTATTTTTTTATTATCCAGAATGTCCGACTTTCACTTTTCTGAATAAAGCAGGCGCAGTGCCATGAGCAACTATCATAGTTTGCCCCGGTTCCCCTTTACCGCAATTTGGTACTCCCCACATTTGCCAGTGATTCTTATTGGCAACCGCTTCAAGTTTACTCCAGAATTTGGGCGTAATATCATAGTATACTGGATTTTTTACAATTTCACCTAATTTCCCATTCTTTATTTTATAACCTATCTCAGTACCGAATTGAAAACTCAACCTTCTGTCATCAATAGACCAGCTTCTATTAAAATCAATGTACAATCCGTCCTTAACTCTGCCTATAATCTCTTCAAGGGAATCCTCACCGGGTTCTATACTTACGGTAGTCATCCTCACAATAGGTATATGATTGAATCCTTCAGCTCTGGCAGCGCCACTACTTTTTCTTCCGATTCTTTTTGCAGTTTCTCTGCTGGAAAGCACACCTCTTAATATACCTTCCTTTACAATATATTCCCTCTTAGCCTCAATACCTTCGTCATCATAACCAAAAGAGCCTATTGAATCCTTTATTGTTGCATCCTGAGTAATGTTCATGACAGGAGAGCCATATTTGAAATTATCTATCATCTCAGGCTTTACAAAACTCCCGCCAGCATAAGATATTTCGTACCCAAAGATTCTATCGAGTTCAACCGCATGTCCCACGGATTCATGAACCTGAAGTACCATTTGCTGAGAACCTATTACAAGGTCTGTATCTCCTTCGGGAGCATAAGGCGCAGTGAGCAGTCTTTCAACATCAAGAACAAGTTGCTCGGCTTTTTTCTCAAGTTTCATTTCTTCTATTTTTTCAAATCCACCCTGAAGAGT
>JALTEL010000077.1 GCA_027073945.1 Caldifarciminota bacterium
CTAATATACATATTTTAACAGTTGGCCACCTCACAAAAGGGAAAAATATTGATGCCTTATTAAAAGCCTTAAAAATCACCAGAAGTCATAACTTTAGTTTTCATATAGTTGGTGATGGTTCTGAGAGAAAAGCCCTGGAGAGATTAACCGATGAACTTAATCTCCGGGAAAATGTTTATTTCTGGGGCTTCAGGCAAAAAGAAGAATTGCCAGAAATTCTTGCAATATCTGACATCTTTATTTTCACATCTACCTACGATATTTGGGGATTAGTGCTAATAGAAGCAATGGCCACAGGTCTTCCTGTAATAGCATCAAAATATGCTGGCTCTACCTATGATTTGATAGAAGATGGTAAAAATGGTTTTATTGTTGACTCTTATAATGTTGAAGAGATAGCAGAGAAAATTCAGATATTAATTGATAATCCCATATTGCGGAAGAAAATGGGCAAAAATGCACAGGGAACAATACAGAAAAGATTTACGCTGGAACATTCTGCAAATGGATTTTTGGAGGCAGTGAGAAGTATAATTGATAGAAGGCAAAAATGAAAAAAAAGATTTTAATCATCGGGCCAACACCTCCACCATATATGGGTCCCAGCATAGCAACAAAGATGATAATTGAATCTGAGTTAAAAGATAAATTCCATCTCATCCATCTTGATACAGCGGACAGAAGGAGCTTGAATAATCTGGGAAAATTTGATTTCCAGAATGTTTATCTTGCAGTATTTCATATTTTAAAACTTTTTTGGCTTCTTATAAAATATACGCCCCAAATTGTATATATACCAATTTCGCAGTCAACAATGGGCTTTTTTAGAGATGCAATCTTTATATTTATTGCAAAAGCCTGGGGAGCAAAAGTAATCATTCATTTGAGAGGCAGTTATTTCAGACAACTGTATCAGGAAAGCAATATCTTTGTCAAGCTTCTGATAAGGAGCGCCTTGAGATGCACTTCTCGGGACATTGTTCTTGGCAAAAGCCTTAAATATATCTTCAAAGGATTTGTACCTTTCGAAAATATCGTGGTTGTTTCCAATGGAATTGACAAAAATTATATCCCGAACACAGTAAAACAAGAAAGCTCAAAGGGTACAAGAGTTCTTTTCCTTTCCAACTTTATGAAAACAAAAGGTTTTATTGATGTTATAAAAGCAATACCTGATATAGTGGAAAAACATAAAAATATAGAATTTATTTTTGCTGGGGAATGGAGGATATCTGAAGATGAAAAACAGAAAGTTTATCAGTTTTTAAACCAGAATGAGTTAGACAAAACAGTTAAATTCCTCGGTGTAGTGACTGGGGATAAAAAAAGGAATTTACTTTTCTCATCTGATGTTTTTATTCTTCCATCTCATAATGAAGGTCAGCCCTGGGTAATTATTGAGGCAATGGCTGCTGGTCTGCCAATTATTGCCACTGATACGGGCACAATTAAGGAGATGGTTATTGATGGTAAAAATGGTTTTATTGTGGAGAAGAAAAATCCAGAACAGATTGCAGAGAGAATTCTTATATTGCTTGAAAATGAAGATTTGAGAAGAAAAATGGGCAAAAATAGCCGGGAACGATTTCTGAAATATTACACAAAAGAAAAGTTTATTGGAAGCTTGAGCAAGATTTTTGAGCAAGTTTTAGCCGAATAATATATGGAATACCTATACAATTACAAGGAAATCACCAAAGTATTGTTACTATTTTACATAAATGTTACCTAAAACTGCACACTTGATAGTACTATTGATATGCCTTATCATATAACAATGCAGACAGAGCAAAACACACGCTGAAAGCACAAATGAATGTATGGATTGATATTGAGAATTTACCTAATGTACTTTTTTTTGAGCCTATTATAAAAGAGCTCAAAAAAAGAGGGCACAATGCCCTTGTCACAGCCCGCAACTATGCTCAGCTTTTTAATCTCTTAGAAGTATATTCCATTGCTCATACAAAAATAGGCCGACATTATGGTAAAAATAAATATCTCAAAATGGCAGGAGGCGTAATAAGAAGCCTGCAGATGTTTAACTGGAGCATTGGCAAGAATATTGATGTTGCAGTGGGATTTGGGTCAAGGACACTTGCTCTTTCATGTTTCCTTAGAAAAATACCAAATATAACAATGTACGATTATGAATATGTTTCAATTCATCTACTGAATAAATGGGCTGATAAAATCATTGTTCCCGATGCCATACCTGTTGAATTTGTGACACAAAGGGGGGCTAAAAAAAACAAGGTCTTTCAATTTCCGGGGTACAAAGAGGAAATTTATGCAGGCAGATTCAGATACACGAACAATGTAATTGAAAATCTGGGAATTGATAAATCAAAAATTATTGTTACAATAAGGCCGCCTGCAACTCTTGCGCATTACCATAACAAAAAAAGCGAAATGCTTTTTGCAAATCTAATAAACATTATCTCTACCAATAATGCCCT
Organism: Caldifarciminota bacterium; assembly: GCA_027073945.1. The sequence goes on from JALTEL010000077.1 coordinate 2,460, forward strand.
AGAAGCAATTATCTTTCCCAGAACTCAAGCTCAAATTAAAGAATTAAGAAGAAAAAATTTAAAAAATGTTCATATACTTACAAAGCCTGTAAATGGTCTTGCACTGATATGGAATTCGGACATTGTAATAAGTGGCGGAGGAACAATGATAAGAGAAAGCGCAGTATTAGGCGTTCCGGCATACAGTTTTTTTACAGGTAAAAAAGCTGCTGTTGACAAAAAATTGGAAAGAGAGGGGAAAATCGTATTCCTAAGCAGCATGGACGATTTGAAAAATGTTGAGTTTAGGAAAAAAAGCACTGATATAGACCTGAACCAAATCAGAAAACGCAGCCGCTATCTTATCAACCTTATGGTAAATGAGGTTCTCGCCTTAAATAAAAAACAATAAGTACAGCAAGAGGAATCAATAGAAAACTATTAAAATAGATTGCCTACCAGATACAAAAATAAAATGGCTTCATTATGCCTGATATCTGCCTTATAATACAGCCTATATGACAGCCAATATCAGATTTAAGAATTTTTTGAAAAATTCAGGGTATGTGCTTACTTCATCCACATTTGTGCAAATACTCGTAATTATACAGGGAATTTTAATGGCAAGGATACTGGGGGTCAAAAATTACGGTATTTACACCGCTGTGATTGCATCTGCCAGTTTTATAAACAAGCTGGTGGATTTCAGGGCGTTTGAAGCGGTTATACGGTTTATGGCAAAATACACAGAAGCAAATGAACAGAAGAAAGCAGTTTCAGCGCTTTCCCTATCAGGAATGGTGGATTTGTCCGGAGGCCTCATGTTTTTCCTGCTTATGCTGTTTTTATCCGGTTTTTTTGCAGAAAAAATAGTAAAGGCACCAGGGGCAAAAACGTATATAATTCTATACAGTCTTTATCTCTTTGTCTTAACAACAAATTCAACCATCGGAGGAACGCTCCGATATTTGAACAAATACAGTGTTGATGCTGCGTATGGCGTTGCAAAAGCCATATTTTTATTCGCAGGAATCATTATACTGCTATTTTTCACAAAGCATCCTCTGATTGCCTTTTTTTATCTCTATGTGAGTATGGCTTTTGTGTTTCTCCCGGTAAAATACGGAATATTTATATACTTTCTCAAGAAAAAGGACATGTTTGCGCTTGATTGGTTCCGGTTCTGGAAATACCTGAACAAAAATGAAATAAAAGAAATACTCAAATTTTTACTGCATACCAATATTTCATCTTCTCTGTACCTATCCGTAAAATTTGCAGATGTGCTGATTATCGGTTACATACTGAATCCATACAGCGTTGGCATATATAAAGTGGCAAAATCCATAACATCTGTTCTAAGAAGAATTGTTAACCCGATGTATGTGGCAATATATCCTGAATTGAGCAATATTTTTGCCCAGCACAATAGAAAAGAATTCAAAACATTTATTGCAAAAATTCTGCGATTAACACTTGTTTTGCTTGTGCCTGCCCTTTTGCTGTATATTGTTTTTACAAAACAGATTATCGTGCTGCTTGTATCTGCAAAATACACGTCCTCGGTCAATATCGCACGTATCATGACTTTTGGAGTTGCAATTGATGCAATGTTTTTCTGGCTTTACCCAGCACTCCTCAGCATGTCAATGACAGGAGAATATGTTAAACTAACGTTAATTTCCACAGTATTGTTTTTACTTGCAGGTATTCCCCTTACAAGGCAGTGGGGTGCTGTTGGAATGGCCGGTGCTTATTCCTTGTTCTATATAATACAAATCGCACTATCATATTATTATTTTAACAGGGCGCTAAAAAGAGAGCTATAATGAAAAACACCAATTTATGCTGTGCAACTGTAATGCTCAGAAATATAAACTGGTATGTCCCTGATTATTTCATTAAAATAAAAGACTATAAAGTATTTGTGAAAAACAGAAAAGGAATATTAAAAGAAAAAATTTAGAGATAGGATAAATGAAGAGCTTACATGAGAGAATATACGAAAATACAATACTTATATTTATTGCATGGCTTGTTGTGGGCAGGTTTTTTACAGAGAGATTTGTAACAAGGCATGTGCTGAAGCCTTTTCAATTTATTGACCTTGTGTTTGTTCCTTTTTTATTTCTATTGAGTATCCCCTATATCATGCAAATGAAATCAGACAGAGACAAGACAGGATTCTTTGTCTTTGCAAGCATACTATGGTTTACAATATCCGCAGTATTGAATTACCTCTTTTATTCAAGACTCCTGGTCTGGGCATATCTGCTGTTTGTTATAGATGTTTCACTGGGACCTCTTTTTTACCTTTCTCTGAAAGGCACAATCAGAGACAAAAAAGCCTTTGCCCAAAAACTTTTAAATCTTTTGTACTATCTGGGGTTTGTGGAAATTGTTTTTTTCTTTTTCTTTAATTTACCGGAATTTATAAAAACAGGCAATCCTGACCGTGTGACGGGCACATTTGGGTGGAACGGTTATCAATTAACGATATTTCTTGTTATCTGGGATGCAATTATAATAGCAAAGATGCACAAAAAGCACACAAAGCCTGTGTTTGCAATTCTGCTTCTTGCCTGGTCTGTTGCTGTCACTTACCTTGCGCAGTTCAGAGCAGGGCTTGTTTTCTACTTTATTGCTATCGGCTATATTACATACACACTATACGGGAAAAACGCAACAGGAAAGATAAAAGCGCTTATACTGTCATCTACCTTTATTTTATTGTTTGTTGGTATATATAGCTCAGGCAAAGTGCCTACAATGAGATGGGAAGATGTTATGACATTTGTTACACATCCCAAATATGTTCTGGAAACGGGCAAGGCAAAATATGCTATAGGTCTTTTGAAGATGTACAGGGACAATCCGTTTTATGCAGTATTCGGCGGGGGGCCCGGTAATCACTCGTCAAGGGCATTTGACACATTTGCAGCTAAAGGAAATCCGAGAAGAAAGAATGTATCCGGGGCAAGTAAACTTGCACACAAACTGCCCTTTACACCTTACAAATGGACCACGGATTTATCTCGCAAATACACGGCAAAAATCACCTATTTTACCATTATGTATAACTGGGGTTCAGGAACAATAGCTGCTCCAAGGGCATCCTGGATTTCAATACCTGCTGAGACGGGTATTATAGGACTGTTTTTGGTACTACTTATGTATTTCAATGTGTTGAAATTGCAAAAGTCTTTAAAAGACAACAATGATACTGCATTTACTGCCTATTACGCAGGCATAGCAGCCACAATCTACATATTCTTTCTCGGAAGCCTGAACAACTGGTGGGAGACAGGAAGAATAATGATTCTCCTGTGGACATTGTATTACATTGTATGGGCAGCAGGTGGCAATCAAAAAGAGCATGAAAAATAGCAGGGTCAAACTCTTCCTTATTTTACTTGATATTATCATAGTGCTTTCTTCGCTCTTTGCAGCTTTTCTCATAAGAAAAGGATTTAATCCGCATTATTACGCTACATTCTGGCCTTCCTTTGCAATACTCGTTGTGCTGACAATAATTGTATGCGGCTTTTCCCTGTTCTATACGCCTCGTATTTACATAAACACTACAAAAATGGTCATGCAGACAATTCCCATAACTTTGCTTGTAATAATGCTGTATATTCTGCTTCAATTTATTTTAAAACATGAACTTCTGGAACAAAGCAGTTTAATCCTGCTGTTATACGGCCTGTTCTTTATAACTCTGTTCCTTATTGTAAGAGTAGCTATGACACCATCGCTTATTGCGGCACTTTTCAAGCCCGAGCATGCAACACTGATTTCCGATAACCCTGATAAAAGCCCTATTCCCTCATTTTTCAGCAACAGACCATTCCTCGGCATTGATATTAAAGAAATAAAACAAACAATGGATTGGGATTTTAATGCACAAACAGTGATAATTGAAAGGGATTTTTCATCCTACAACGAGGTCTTTGAGTTTGTAAAACACATACCAGCTTCCAGGTATGTATTTCTGTACTCACCGCTTTTTGCCAGAATTCAAAATGTCCCTCTGTTTACCTATGTTGAAAGTATTCCGCTTATTCATATAAAGCATGAGGAAAACAATCATTTATACTGTGCCGTAAAGAGAATTCTGGACATTTTTGTTGCAGCGCTTTCAATTATAATACTGTCTCCCGTGTTACTTATTTGCTCTGTGCTCGTTGGCATTGGCACAAAAGGACCTGTTATCTTCAAACAGGAAAGGCATAAATCAAGGGATAAAACATTCACCTTCCTCAAATTCAGAAGCATGAAGGCAGATACATCACATGATATTCATCAGGATTACATGAAAAAATTGATAAAAGGAGAAAACAACAAAAAAAACACCTTTAAACTATCGGAAGACCCGAGGGTTACGAAAATAGGCAGGTTCCTGAGAAAAACAAGTATGGACGAACTGCCGCAGCTTTTCAACGTGCTTAAGGGTGACCTCTCCATAGTGGGTCCGAGGCCGCCCATCCCCTACGAACTTGAACACTATTCGGAATGGCACAAAAAAAGGCTTGACTGCAAACAGGGGCTTACGGGCCTGTGGCAGGTCTTCGGAAGGTCACGCCTGCCGTTTGACGAGGCGGTTTTCCTTGACATTTATTACTGTTTAAGTAGAGACATACTCTGGGATATTTATCTTATTATCATGACCATTCCTGCCCTGTTTAAAGGAGCATACTGAAACAGGCTGTTTTTTGATTAAACATTATACAGACAATATAATTAGATAACTTACAACGGAGGAATTGAATGTACATTTATATAAGGGGTGAAAAATACAATATAGAGGCAGGGAAAAGCACTGATATTCACATTCCGGATTATAACATCATTGTAAGCAATACCGTGTTTGGGCAGGGCGTTGTTATCTGGAGTAACGTCAATATATACGGGGCATATATAGGTGAAAATACAAAAATAGGTTCGTTCGTGGAAATAAGAAGCGGTGTAAAGATAGGGAAAAACGTTAAGATAGAGCCATTTGTGTTTATTCCCGAGGGTGTTATTATTGAAGATTGTGCGTTCATAGGCCCGAACGTAACATTTACCAACGATACAATTCCGTTTGCCTGCAATGAAGACGGAACACTGAAGCAGGAATATGAAATTGTGCATACCTATGTTAAAAAGGGTGCATCCATAGGTGCACAATCCGTTATAAAATGCGGTATTACAATAGGAGAACACGCTCTTGTGGGACTTGGTTCCGTTATCACCCGTGATGTACCGCAAAAAGCCGTGGTATATGGCGAACATGCAAAAATAAGGAGGGAGATTAATTGAAAAAGAACATTCCGCTTGTTGACATCAGGGCTCAGTACGAAGAAATCAAAGACGAGCTTCTTAGTGAGTGGGAAAAATCCTTTGAATCCATGATGCTGTTTTTAGGTCCGAATGTCAGGGCATTTGAGAAAGAATTTTCCGAATACATCGGTGTGCAGTATGCATCAGGCGTGGATTCCGGCACTCAGGCCGTACATTTTGCACTTAAGGCAGCAGGTGTTGACAGTTCTCAGGAAGTTTTACTGCCATCTCATACGTTTTTTGCAACACCCGAAGCTGTATCTTACACAGGAGCAGTACCAGCCTTTGTTGATATTGACGATGATACAATGAACATATCCGATAATGCCGTTAATGAATTCATAGAGAAAAACTGCAAATTTGAGGGCAGCAATTTGATTGATAAACGGACTAACAAAAGGGTGAGTACACTGCTGGTTGTCCATCTTTACGGCAACCCCGCGAACATGGACGCACTGAGTAAAACTGCAAAAAAATACGGGCTTAATATCGTTGAGGATGCTTCTCAGGCGCACGGTGCGGAATTCAACGGCAGGAAAGTCGGCTCATTTGGCATTTCCGCCGGATTCAGCTTCTATCTATCAAAAAATCTCAGCGCACTCGGAGAATCCGGCATTGTTACAACAAATAACAGGGATATCAAAGAAAAAACAGACCTCTACAGGGTGCACGGACAAACGGACAAATACACACATACACTTGTGGGATACAATGCAAGGCTTGATGAAATTCAGGCAGCTGTACTGCGCCTCAAATTAAAGAGGCTTGACAAATGGAACAAAAGGAGAAGAGAGATAGCACAGTTCTATACCGAGAATCTCAAAGACCTTCCCATCAAACTCCCGATTGAACAGCAAAATGCCAGACATGTTTATCACCTCTATGTGATAAGGACAGAAAAGAGAGACAAATTGTTTTCGCATCTTCGTAATAACGGGATTGGAGCTGCCATACACTACCCAATCCCATGTCACCTTCAACCCGCCCTGTCTTTTTTGAACTACAAAAAAGGAGACCTGCCAATAACAGAAAGGGCGTCCGAACAGGTGCTTTCCATTCCTGTTTATCCTCACATGCAGGATGAAGATGCGGCTTATGTGGTTTCCAGAATAAGGGAATTTTTCAGATGAGCAGCGACAAATTAAAAATAGGCATTGCAGGGCTTGGATACTGGGGACCGAACTTGCTGCGGAACCTTCTGGGATTTCACGACATTCCGATATTTGCATATGACACCGATAAAAATCAGGTCAAAAAAATCAAGAATCTCTTCCCTCAGGCTGTTTACGTCAATTCTTTTTCCGAACTGCTCTCTGAGGTTAATGGGGTTGTTATAGCCACACCTGTAAATACTCATTACAAGCTTGCAGCCGAAGCGCTGAGCAACGGTAAGGATGTCTTTGTTGAAAAGCCTCTTACCATATCCTCAAAAGAAGCACAAAGGCTGGTAGAACTTGCAGAGCAGAAAAAACAGGTGCTTATGGTGGGACATACCTTTCTCTATAACCCGGCTGTGCGAAAGATACACGAATACATAGAAAACGGGGAAATAGGAGATATCTATTACATTACAATGACGAGAATAAACCTCGGCATTCATAGAAAGGATGTTGATGTTGTCTGGGACCTCGGTGTACATGACCTGACAATTCTGTTATACTGGCTTGGGGCAGAACCCCTGAAAATTTTTAAAATTTCCGGAGATTACGTGAGCAGTAAAAAGCAGGAAGTTGCCTTCATTGATATGAAATTCCCAAAAGGTATCATAGCGAACATTCATGTTTCCTGGCTGGCTCCCAGTAAAATAAGAAATGCCATTATAGTGGGCTCGAAAAAGATGATAGTGTACAATGATACAAGCACAAATGAAAAGGTCAAAGTTTACAATGCAGGTGTGGACATAAAAGATCCGTTTGATTACGGTGAGTTTTTGCTTACATACAGAACAGGTGATATTCTCATACCTAAAATATCTTCAGAAGAACCTTTGAAACTTGAAATGCAGCATTTTATAGACTGCATAAGGGAAAGAAAAACCCCACTAACCGATGGCAGAGAAGGATTAAAGGTAGTTAAAATACTGGAGAGTATATCTGCACTTTAAGATTATTATTTGATAGTTCCTGCAAATACCTTTATTTTTAATATATGAACTTGACCTTTCAAAAGCTCAATCTGGACCATAAGCAAAAATCCGTATTGGAACTGATTATAAAAATCAAAAAAGATGCCAAATTAATTGACAGAATTGCCCGCCGTATCTTTTCGTATAACAAAAAGCCAGGCTCTGTTGTGTATTACGGCCACACATTCGTGCTGATAACGCCTGATGCCTCTGCGGATGAAATCTTACAGGATTTTTATGAAGAGATTATTCATTCTCATGCAGCAGCTCTGCTGGCAAGCGGAAAAGCGGATTTGTATCTCAACAAAAAGAAGGGGATATATACGGTAACAGGTGAATTTACGCATGATATATGGAGAGCTGTAGAGAGGCTTGGCAAAGAAAGCGGATTTTTCTTAACTGCGGAAGCATACAAACAAATCAAACACGCCGAGGCAACAAAGCATGGAGAAGATGACATATTCGTCGTAAATTCCGTTAAGGACAATGCACATACTTCTGCTTTTAACGGAGAGGTGAGCAAAAAGGACAATCAAAACCTGTTTGCAGTGGAATTTACCAGATTACCTTCTGAGAAAGAAACAAGAGAATTTCTTGAATCGCTTCTGGGCCTGTCACAGGAAAACAATCTGGAATATTCCGGTATGCTGAATACAGCAGAAACTTCACTGCTTTTTTTTAGAGGAGGGGAGAAAGAATGCCTGCCTGCGGAGTTTGGAATTGACCTGTCAAGCTTAATAAAAGAGAACTTCAAAGGCGTTGATTACAAAGGCATAATACTCACCGAGACACTCAAAGAATATAAAACCGATGATAATTTTATGTATGCGGGCAGTGCAAATGACAGGATTGCCTATATTCTGCCCCGTATACCACAGGAAAAGCTATTTGCGAATGAGAAATTCATCAAAAGGTGCAGTAATATAATTGAGAGTATTATTTTCCCGAAAACCGTAGGGGGGCTATCCGATTATGAACAGAGAATATACAGAATACTGGGCATAATCAAAAAGCAGGAAGCCTTTCACACTCCGTTCATAGGGCGCACCAGGGAATTAAATGAGCTTGTAACACTGAGGGGCTCTCTTATCTCCGAAAAAGTCGGTGGCATTGTTGCAATAACCGGCAGTGCCGGTAGCGGAAAAAGCCGGCTTGCCAGAGAATTCTGGGCAAAAGGCATTGATAACAAAAAATTTATACAAAAGATATACATTAAGCTGACCGAACTTGACAAAGACAGGGAGTACGGACTTTTCATAAAATTGCTCAAGAAAATTCTGCCCGATACCCCCGGCGAGACTGTGTCTTACATAGAATCAATTTCAAACAATATAAAGAACAAAGAGGGTAAAAATATCCTCAAACAGAGTATATTTTACATGGAAAGCCTTCTGGGATATCCGGGCATAAATATCGAAGCAGGGCTGAACATAGAGGAATGGAAAACAATAGTTAACCTGGGATTCATAAACCTGCTTAAAGCCATTTCTTACGATATACCCATAATTGTGGTGGTGGACGACTTCCATCTCATTGACAGGGAAAGCCTGCAATTCTTCAAAGAACATTACAGAGACATAAAAAAGAGTCCAATCTTATTCATTCTTTTGACACGAGACAAGATTGAGGGTATACCTCATTTCAATTTTGAACTAAAGCCGCTTGTGGATGAAGAAAAAATCGCATCCGCGATACTGGGAAACCCGTTATCTCCCGAACTTGTGAAGGTCTTTAAAAAAAGGACAAAGGGCAATCCCTTCTTTACGGAGCAGCTCGCCCTCTATTTAAAGGAAAAAAATGCAGTAAAACTGAACGCAGATAGTTTTGTTTTAAACATTGCGGAAGAAAAGATTCCCGAGAACATCAATGCAGTTATACTTGAGAGAATATCAAGGCTCAAAAATGACACAAAATATCTATCCC
>JALTEL010000078.1 GCA_027073945.1 Caldifarciminota bacterium
CCAGACCATAGGGGCTTCCTACTACTACAACGAGGATCCATTCTCCGGAAACGGATGGACAGGTACGAACTTCACGATAACACGAGGAATGGCAGTTCAAATGGAGATAACGAGCAACTTCACATGGGTGATAAACGGAACAGACAATGGAACCGCAGGGTATTCTTTCACATACAATACTGCAAAAACAAACTTCAACTGGGTATCCGTGCCGTTCACGCTGAAGGATATGAATGCGGACGGAGCGATAACTGCAAGCGATATAGTGATACAGATTGAGGGCGGAACAGGCGACGGAACAAACACGAAGATAACATCTATCAACTACTATGATGCTACTGCCCAGACCATAGGGGCTTCCTACTACTACAACGAGGATCCATTCTCCGGAAACGGATGGACAGGTACGAACTTCACGATAACACGAGGAATGGCAGTTCAAATGGAGATAACGAGCAACTTCACATGGACGCCACAGATAGTACAGGTGGTGGTGTGAAATGTTAAATAGGAGAACGAATATGACAAAGAAGGTGACCGAATGAAGAATAAAGCAATTGCAATTGCTCTGATAGGCCTTATGGCCATAAGCGCGATAGGAATGATGCCTGCGAAGGTCAAAGGAGATGCCGAGTATATTACCGGATATGTATTTGATGACACTGGCGGTGTGGTCCAATACAACGACAGTACCTCCTACTATGGAGTTATCTATGCGCACACAAGCGAAGACCCGACGGACTGGTCAACATCTCAGAACAACGGCGGAGAATCGGATAAGAATGGATATACTGTCTATAAGTGGCATACAACGGATGGTTATGACCCGTTTAGCACACAGCCAGGGCCTGGAGACCATTTATATCTCTACGGGGAGGCACTGAAGGACGGAATGGGCGCTAAAGACGGAAGCCAGCCGTACAACCATCTCGCAAACGGCATAGCTAACTATACATTCTGCTCGAACTGGACGATAGACCCAGCAGGAACTGAGGGAACAAGCCCCGCATATGCACTGAACAATACAGTAAAGTGGGAGTCAATAAATGTTACAGTTACAAGCGGCTCAGACTGGATGAACATAACCGTGCAGGCGTTCAGGTATACATCTTACCAATGTAAGACTCCCAACTACAATAAGGGAACATACGACAACAGCATCGGTTTCAGGGCATATGTCAAGGACAAATCATCTGGAAATACCAAGACATATAATATAACCAACTTCTCTGCAGGACCGAACGCACCGGCGAAACCCAATGAAGCAGACCCGGGTTCAACAGGATTCTGGTGGATAAACCTGACAAATCCAGATGTAAAGAATGCTGGTGGTAACACGATCAAACTTGCCAACAGCTATACCACACAGGTCAGTGCTCTCTTCACGGACGGAGCGGGCGGAACATATGAGACAACCGGACAGAGCGAGCCACCGATAACAGTGCCCGAGTTCTCGACGATGCTCATACCTATACTTGCGACAATAGGCTTGTTCATAGCAGTGACATACATCTATCGCAAAAAGGACTAAACCCCTTCCCTTTTAAATTATTTTTCTGTCATCGAAGTTTTTTGAGAAAACTTAAAAATACCTGAGGGTGATATCGGAGTATGGAATCTTCGAACCTGATGAAAGGTATGATTGCTATCGCTATAATCGCCATAGTGGTCACGGCAGGATGGATATATTCCCTTCAAGAAAATCCGGCTGTTGTTCCCGTGGATAACGAGCAGAAGGTGAATCCGATAGCGGTGGTCAATACCAGCATGGGGGAGTTCAAGATAGAACTCTATGAAAAGGAGTTCAAGGCGGATAAGAAATATGACTCGATTCGGCTGGTAGACAACTTCAAGAGATATGCTGCCAGCGGATTCTATGATGGGTTGATAATTCATGGGGTTGCTCCGTGGCCCTATGGGAACCGGACAAAAACGCTGATTTATACGGGAAATTACTATCCCGAACTCACAAAAAAAGAACCGATATATCCTCCGATAAAATATGGGAAAAGAACGGATGTCCTTTTCGGATTGAAACACACGGACCTTGCGGTCTCATGGTTCGATACTTGGAATGTGACATCTGTCTTCTACATATGCGACGGTGATTGGAGCAATTCCGGAAATCCCCAGACCGCATGGAAAGAACCGGGTCTCGACATTCACGACCCTGTTTTCGGGAAGATTGTAGACGGGGTTGATGTTATAAGAAAAATAGGCTCACTGGGCCATCATTCGGAAATAAATGAGACAGGAGATGTGAATCTGGGTTATGTTCCGAACAGTACGGTCGTCATAAATCACATAAGCATATACTATCCGGAGACCGCAGCCGAGACCGTGGTGCTTTCAGGAGATGTTCTGTTCACAGGAGATAGGAACTCTTATTTCTCTCCGGTATCTTCATCCGTTTCTTTCATGAGAAACCTGTAAAGAAGAATCCAGAACACACCCATCCATGCGAAGAATATGAGGTAACCGAGGTTTGCATGGGTCCATTCCAGAGCATTTCGGCCGTAATGATAACCGGCCAGAATCACTACGGTCATCCTCAGAAGGTTTCCGAGATATGCCAGAATTATTCCCACTATCAAAAACAGAACAGATTTTCTGTTAATCTTCTGATAGACAACGAGAACAAAGGATATGAAAGCGGAAGTGAATATGCTGAACGAATATATTCCAGAACATGAGCGAGCGATGGTGATATCCCTTTTAATCAACGAAGAGGGCTCCATGATGCGGATGGTAGCAGGAGGTATCAACACATTTCTTATCCCGATATAGTTTAGTATCCCATGAAGAGGCTCTGTCAGGAAGTAATATGTGAAATCCTTCGCAAAAAGCCCGAAAAGAAAAGGTATAACTGCCATGATCGCAAGCAAAAAGATGAAGAATGTAAGTATGAAATCTCTCTCCATAGAATATTTTTTCGGTACGAACGGATATACAATAAACATCAAACCGGTGAGAATGAGAAGAATATCCGAATCCCCCAGATTGGGGTTTCCAATCTTCAGAAGCGTCAGAAGCCAGATGGAGGATATCAAAAGAATGCCGATGGTTATGGATACCCACCGGTTAGATATGTGAAAATATCTGTCCATCTTTTGGAGATAAGGGGCCATATTCATCTTTTCTTCAATCTCCCGAATCTCGCCTTCTTTCTCTTTGAAATAGAGAAAAACAATTGAAAGGAGAAAAGTGCCTATTGAAATCAATATCAGAAGAAATGTAAGCGAGAGATGGGAGAACGCATGAATACCCCATGTAGAATATATGAAAATAAAACCCTCCATTATAAATATTATCCCGAGTATGAGCATCAGAGAGGGCATGTATTTGTGTCTCTCCATTCCATCGAATATCGTGTCAAGAATTTTTTTCGGATATTTTCCGACATTCATCATTGTTCGTATATAAGCTTGGTAAATAAGACTTTGCTAACAAACAGTAATTCCTTATACCCACCCTTTCTTCCTGAAATATCCGAGCATTACCAGAGCGATTATCAGCATGCCGAGCAATGCCGCCGGATAGCCCCAGTACCAGTAAATTTCAGGCATATTGCGGAAGTTCATTCCGTAGAGTCCCGTGATAAAGGTCAGGGGTATGAAAATCGTGGCTATTATCGTTAATATCTTCATTATCTCATTTGTCCTGTAGCTGAGGCTCGACAGATAGATGTCGGTCATGCTGGATACCATAT
>JALTEL010000079.1:0-1199 GCA_027073945.1 Caldifarciminota bacterium
GATTTGAACTATATATAAATTATTCGTAAATAAGAAATAAATAATTGACATTCGATTTCGTAAATTTTATTTTATAGATTGTAATATTTAAAAATTCGGAGCGTAAGAAAATGGAAACAATCGATGTAAAAAATCTCGACCGCTCATTTATCAAAGAAGTAGTGAACGAACCGGGTGGAGAATTGGTTGAAAAATGTTTCGCCTGTGGAACTTGTGCGGTATCGTGCCCCGTTCGAGAGTTCGATGAACAATTCAATCCGCGCAGGATAATCCATATGTTGCTTTTGGGAATGCGCGACGAAGTTTTGAAAAGCGATTTCGTATGGTTGTGCGCCGGATGTGTAGCCTGTCAGGAGCGATGCCCACAGGGAATTACAATCACCGAATTGATGATGGCGCTGAAAAATATCGCTGTTCGGCACGGTATAGTTCATCCGGGTTTTGCGATGCAGGCGGCGGAAGTGTATAAATACGGCAGATTATACGAAGTTGGCGATTTGAACCCGCGCCGCGAAAAACTTGGATTGCCAGCGCTCCCCGAAGACCCCGAACCTATTCGGGAGATTTTGAATCAAAGCGGTGTTGGAGATATTGCACGAAGCGCTGGCGCAGAAGATGCCGACGCACAATAGAAAACTTCGTTTCCCGACACAGTAGACTCACAACAATCTGTGCGACAGCATTCACGATGACGGTGAAAACCCATTTTGCGGAAATATAGATTCGGTGTTATTTATAAAGGGAGATTGCTGAAAAATAGGTTTCGTTTATAGTTTTTATTTCTCATAAATCCGGAAACCGAAGGCGAGCCGATTATTCGGCTTGGCTATAATTTTTTACACCAAGATTATTTTTTTAAACAAATTTTAAAAAATAATAATGTTAAAAAATAGGAAAGGGAAAATCAGCAATCTCAAGTTGTATAATATAAAATACATAGTGAATAAAATAATCTCTAATACATTTGTGTTTCAATGAGATACACACGTTTAATAGTCTATCATGATTAACTAAAGCTCATAAGAACCCTTATTTAACGAGCTTGGATTAAATTGAAGGAGATATAAAACCAAATGAACCCTGCAAAATAGGTGATTTTTGAGTTCTTTGATATGCGTTTTTATTTACCCCCTCTATCCTCTAACTCCTTTCTCCCCAAGGAGAAAGGAGGATTCCCTTCTCCCTTCGGGAGAAGGTGT
>JALTEL010000079.1:1209-3688 GCA_027073945.1 Caldifarciminota bacterium
AACAGGAAATATCTATCACTATGAAACACAATGAGTTAGACATGGAGGTAAAAAATCCAAAAATTGGAGGTAAAAGTAGTTCTCTTATAACAAGTTAGAATAAATTGCAGGAAGCATATAAAACCAAAAATAAGGAGGAAAAGATGAGGAGGGTATGGGTTTTTATTGCTGTCACTATTTTGGTGGTGGTTTTGTCCGGTGCAAGCGAGACAAGATTGCTGTCTATGGGCAGGACAAATCCATATCTGCAGGATGATATGGACATGTATGCCAATCCGGCCTGGTTGAATCGCTATTCAAACTTTGTGTCGGTTAATTTTGGCAATAAAGGTCTCACCACGGATACTAGCGCGCTAATAGGTGTGGGTGATGTCTGGGCTGATGTTCGTCTTGAAATCACAAGCATGTTCAATGTTGGATTATCGTTTAATAAGCAATATCTTGGAGAATTCGGTAATTGGGGCAACTATGAACCTGAGGTTATACTGGACAATCTGGATATGTCCGAAGAAACCGTGCCTCTCCCTATGAATGATTTTACCATATTGGGTGGTATGGAACTTGAAAATCTGGATATTGGATTGGCGTTCTATGAGGCTGGAGCTAAAGATAACTATGATGCAAGTACCCATATGGGTGAGGATACTTCGGGAACTGGCTCTGACTCCGTGAGAACAACAACTGAGAAAGCCGGCAGCGGAGTTATGGGCTTCAAACTTGGAACAGTGTTCGGACGAGAGAAACCGCTTACGGTCGAGGGAGCATTTGGAATTATGTTTAATTCAGCAAAATATAACTACCACAAAGACTACAACTATACCGAAGCATTTGATGATTCCACCATTGAGTTGGATGGTGGTCTGGGCATAAATGTGAATTCCAGAGTGTTCTATGATATCACGGAAAAACTGTCTCTTTGCGGAAATGCTCAATTCTCAACCATTTCGTATTCAAAGAATTCAGATTATAAGGGAGCGGACATGAACATGGAAATCTATCAGATATCGGGTTCTGATACTACCTATTGGTATGATACCACTCGCTATGACACAGGCTATAATTACGACGACTATTCCGATATGGCATTGAATTTTGGTCTGGGAACAAACTATAAGCTTCCTCTCAATGGGACACTTGCCTGTGGCATAGGAATGTTTTACGATAGATTCAAACATGAATATAAGACAGAAAAGCATTATTCATATACTTACAGCTATCATGACCCTTACACATCATTCACTAATGACACATCATATACTGAAACAATTCCCAGTAATCCATATACACAAACTACTTCGACTCTATTCTTTCCCTATTTCAATTTGGGGCTTGAAATATATCCCAAGAAATGGTTTGTAACAAGGCTCGGCGTATATAAATATATGGGTTCGGAAAAACGCTCATACAATTATACAGACCCCGACAATGAAAACGAATATGTGGATACCAGAGATAACTACACATCAGGTTGGCGGAACAGTGATTTCCTGACCTTCGGCATCGGCTTCAATTTCTCTAGCTTCCGATTGGACTTCACTGTCTCGGATAAAAGCCTATTCAGTGGAACTTATCTGTTCTCTGGGAATGGAGAGGATTTGTTCACATCTGTCAGCGCATCTTATGAGTTTTAACGGAGCGGTTGCATCGAGTGGATTATATTATTATACACAGAAATGGAATATCGATTATGGGTATAGGGAATTCTCCAAGGAATGGCATAAAAAAGCGGTTATTGTATCATTGGCAATATTATTTTTTGTAGGTGCATGCCTTGCTCAAACTTAATTCATCTGTGTTGGGGAGAACAAGATTCACCTCCATAGCCGCAGCGCCAGTGACTTCGACACGACGAACGAGCCTCGTTTTAGCATACATTGCTATCTTATAGCTGCAAACAGCTCATTTCTTGGGTTATCTCGTCATTTGTGCGGCAGGGTCGAGTCGCTCGACATGCTCAAAACTGCCGCTTTTAGAACGATTGTAAGATTGGATGCGTGTAGCATCAACAATAGTTATACGACCGCTGGTAATTTCAACGCCGCAATGCGAAACATCGCGTTTTTAAACTTACGAAGAAGTTTATCAAAAAACATTTTTGCCTATCCTATCCCGAAACCTGACAAGTGTCGTGTCGTCAGGAAGGTCATCACAGATGTCGAGATTCAAAAAACGCCTGAAAGATATTCTATTCATACATTCTGCAACTACGCGGCGGTCCGAAAGATTATACCACCGCTGAAACAACAGCATTTTGAATAAAACAACAGGGTCGTAAGCACAACGGACTGACTGTTTATAGTAAGCATCGAGCATAGAACGAAAATCATCGAAGTTTATTAAATCGTTTATCCTCGATAAAAACGCATTTTCAGGTATATTTCTCATAAATTCGGAAACCGAGGACGGCTGATTATTCGGTTTGGCTATCATTTTTGCCCCAAAATTAAACTCTTATTGACGAATCAATAAATAATGGTAG
>JALTEL010000080.1 GCA_027073945.1 Caldifarciminota bacterium
ACGTATTTGCTTGGCAGGCCATTTTCATTCTCACAAGGCTATAAAAATGGCAAAAGCAGAACTTGCAGATGCCGAACTTGATCTAAAAAGAACAGCCATAAGGGCACCTTTTGATGCCTACATACTGGACAAATACGTTGATAGAGGAAGCGTAGTATCAACATCAAGCAAGATTGCAAATCTTGTATATGCCGATGAATTTTATGTAGAAATGCTGATTAACTACAACGATTTAAAGCATATAAACTTCGACAGCTCTACAAAAGCAAAAATATCAATAGGAAACAGATATACATTTGCAGTATTCAAATCAGCAAGCAGATCAACTGACGAAAGCGGAAGTGCTGCAAAACTTATTTTTCTGCTGAAACCCGCAAAAGAAACAGAAAATCTCATAATTATAAATGGCTATGTGCCTGCAACGATATTAGGTAAAAAACTCAAAAACATATTTTCTATACCCGTATCGGCACTTAGGGATGATGACACCGTCTGGCTCTATGAAAACTCAAAGCTGCACATAAAAAAAATAGATGTGGTCTTCAAAAGTAAAAAGTATGCCTATACATACGATTTAAACAAAAACGACGAGATAGTTACATCAAACATAGCACTCCCCATTGAGGGTATAAAGCTGAAAAAGATTAACAAAAATGGACAATAACAAAAGATTCAAAGGTGCAATCGGCTGGTTTATAAGAAATCCCGTTGCCGCCAACATGCTGATTCTTTTTTTAATTATAGGCGGACTCTACTACTCAAAGACAACAAAACAGGAGGTTTTTCCAGAATACAGCTTGGACAGCGTTGTAGTTGAGGTTGAATACCCGCAAGCAACACCGAAGGATATTGAAAAAGGCATACTCCTGCCTATTGAGGAGACGGTAGAAGGCATAGACGGTATCGATAAAGTAACCTCAACGGCAAAAGAGGGAATCGGCAAAGTAACAATCGAAGCGTCACTCGGCACAAATATAAATCAGCTATATCAGGATGTTCAAAGCGCAGTAGACAGAATAAAAACATTCCCAAAAGAAACAGAAAAGCCCAATGTCTTTATACCATCAAAAAAAAGAGAAGTGATAGAACTAATCATATACGGAAACCAAAGAAAAAAAACTTTAAGAAAAACAGCAGAATTTGCAAGAGATGATCTTTTAAGCAACAAAAAAATAACGTATGTTGAGCTTCTCGGAGACAGGCCGTTTGAGATAGATGTGGAAGTTCCCTCAGAGACACTGAGACAATACGGCATAACTCTAAACGATATTGCAGATAAAATTAGGCAATTCAACATAGAAATTCCAGCAGGAAGCATAAAAACCAGAGACGGAGATATACTGATAAGGGTTACAGAAAGAAAAGAGTATGCAAAGAATATGGGCAGCATACCGATAATTACAACAAAAGGCGGCGGGGTTATAAAACTATCTGATATAGCCAAAATAAAAGATACATTTGAAGATACAGACACGTTTTTAAGATTTAACAATATGCCTGCAATCGGTTTGAGAGTTTTCAGGGTAGGAGACCAAAGACCGATAGAGATAGCAAACATAGTAAAGCAGGAGGTAAAAAAACTAAACGCCCGGCTGCCTCAAACAATCAGGGTTACATACAAAAATGACAAAAGTAGAATTTTTAAAGAAAGAATAAGCCTGCTCTTAAGGAATGCACGCCTGGGACTCATACTTGTTTTTGCTCTGCTTGCGCTTTTTTTAGAAATACGGCTTGCATTCTGGGTTATGCTTGGAATACCCGTGTCGTTTTTGGGTTCAATGCTTCTATTTCCGCACTTTGATGTCTCCATAAATATGATTTCACTGTTTGCATTCATAATAACGCTTGGAATTGTGGTTGATGATGCAATAGTAATAGGCGAAAATATATACAGATACAGGCAGTCAGGTGAAAATTTTATGAATGCTGCATACAAGGGCGCAAAAGAGATGGTGATGCCCGTAACATTCAGCGTTATAACCAATATAGTTGCTTTTTTACCCATGTACTTTGTCCCCGGGGTCGCGGGGAAAATATTCAGAATAATACCCATCATAGTTGCATCCGTATTTACCATATCGCTTTTGGAGAGCGTGTTTATTCTGCCCTCCCATATAGGACACCAGAGGGAGACAACATCCTCCATATTTGCCTTTATACACAACATACAGCAGAAAGCAAGTGCAGCCATACTTGATTTTATCAACAGAGTCTATAAGCCTATACTAATAGCCTGCATAAAGTTCAGATACGTGACGCTCGCTGCATCGTTTGCAGTTCTTGTTATATCCGTAGGTTACGTAAAAAGCGGACATATAGGTTTGGTTATGTTCCCCAAAGTGGAATCAGATTTTGCATATGCCAAGTTTTCACTGCCCATAGACTCATCAACAGAAGATACGCTGCATATTGAAGAAACATTGATAAAATCAGCCGACAAAATTATACAGAATAACGGACAAAACAGACTCTCAGAAGGTATTTTATCCTATGTTGACAATAACAGAGGATGGATTCAGGTGTATTTAAACGAAAATCCAGACAAACGACCCATAACAACAGGTGAATTTGTCAGCAAATGGAGAAAAGCATCGAAAGAAACAGTAGGTGTCAAATCACTTCAGCTCTTCTCCGACTTCGGCGGACCCGGGCACGGCTCATCTGTAACAATACAGCTCAGCCATAACAATACCGACATACTCCACAAAGCAAGCAGAGAAATTACAGACTACCTAAAGACATTTTCTTTTGTCTCGGGCGTTGATGACGGATTCAGCGAAGGAAAAAAAGAATACGACCTAAAGATAAACGGCCTTGGAAGAACACTCGGTCTTACCACCCAGTTTATCGGCAGACAGCTTAGAGACTACTACTACGGGGCTGAGGCAAAAAGATTCCTAAGGGGCAGAAATGAAGTAAAGATAATGGTTAAAGCAGAAGAGAATGAACGGGACTTTGAGTATTTTTTCAACCACTTCACGTTAATACTGCCCAACAAAGAGCTTATTCCTCTAAACAGGGTAGTTACAATACATAAGGCACGCTCATACACAACAATAACAAGAAATGATTCAAAAAGAGTTATAGATGTTACAGCAAACACAAACCCCGAAAATATGGCAACAGTTGTTCTAAGCAAACTCAAGGGCGGATTTCTGGAAAAATTAAAGGAAAAATATCCAGGACTTGGATACAGTTTCGAGGGTAAGCAGTCGGATCTAAGAGACAGCATGTCATCACTGTTCAAAGGCTTGATAATTGCGATCATGGCAATATACGTTATACTGTCCATACCGCTGAAAAGCTACATACAGCCCATAATTATCATGTCTGTAATACCGTTTGGCATAATAGGCGCAATTTTCGGACATGTACTGCTTGGATATGATTTAAACTTAGTGAGTATGTTCGGTATAGTTGCCCTATCAGGCGTTGTTGTGAATGATTCGCTGGTTCTAATAGACTTTGCAAACAGAAAAAGAGATATAGATAAAATGAGTCTTCACGATGCAATAATAGAGGCCGGGCTAAAGAGATTCAGAGCCATCATACTCACAACCCTGACAACATTTTTCGGCCTTATGCCCATGATATTCGAAAAATCAGTTCAGGCAAAATTCTTGATACCTATGGCTATATCATTGGGTTTTGGTATATTATTTTCGACATTCATTGTTTTAATAT
>JALTEL010000081.1 GCA_027073945.1 Caldifarciminota bacterium
CTGGTTATACGCGCTGGCCATGGTATTCTTTGCATCGGGGGAGGCGTTCAGAAGCGGAACACACAAGGCCATGATTCTGGACTACCTGAAAATAAAGGGGATGGAGGACATGAAGGTGGAGTACTACGGCCACACGCGCTCGGCATCGCAGTTCGGCTCGGCCATATCCGCCCTGATTGCCATCGTCCTTGTGTTCTACTATGGAAATTACAGAATCGTATTTCTTGCGTCCATCGTCCCTTATGTTATGGAACTCTTTCTCATGGCATCCTATCCCGCATACCTTGACGGCGATATCGCAAGGGGGAGGGAGAGGACAAGGGCCGGGCTGAAACGCTCGTTCTCCGAGACATGGCGTTCGTTCACGGGCATATTCAAAAACAGGGATGCGGTAAGGGGCATTCTCAACTCATCCGTGTTCGGTGGAATATTCAAGGCCTCAAAGGAGTATCTGCAGCCCATCCTCAAGGCGCAGGCCATTGCGCTGCCCGTTCTCCTGTATCTCGCGGACCAGCAGAGGATTGCCATAATCGTGGGGATAACCTACTTTTTCCTCTACATGCTGACATCATTCGCATCGAGGAGTGCGGGGGGTTTTGCAAAGAGATTCTCCGACATCTCCGCGGGCATAAACCTGACATACATTCTGGGCGGTGGACTTCTGTTCATCTCCGGCCTCTCCGCATATCTCGGCTGGTATCCCGTCGCCGTTCTGGCGTTCATCGGCCTGTATGTCATGCAGAACCTGAGGCGGCCGCTCAATGTGGGATACATCAGCGATACGATAGACAGCAGGGTCATGGCGTCCGGCCTCAGCGTTGAGTCGCAGTTGATAACAATCATAACCGCAGTATTTGCCCCGATAATCGGCCTCCTTGCCGATGTCTACGGCGTGGGCGCGGCCCTTGCGGTGGTGGCGGTGGTGTTTATGGTGATGATGCCGGTGGTGAGGGTGAGGAGGGTGGAGTGAGGGGGTAACGATTATGGCTATAGTAGTGCGGGATTTAATTGCACATTTGTTCGTAATTTCTTAATTTATAGTGTTGGCACATATTATGTATGGCCAAAGTTGTGTGGGGATATTACATATTACTCTGAATAAATTCTCTCATCATTTGAATGGATTCTTGTAATTCTTCCCAAGAAAATCTATCGTTCAATGTATTTTCCGGGTGATGTATTTGATGTCTAATATACTCAGTTAAAGTTATATTTGATGTTTTACCCGGACTGCCATTCTCATTCATCCGTGTATAACTATGAGTTTCTTTTCCATTCTTAAAATCGGTTAATTTGCCTTCAAGTTCTATATAGCCATATAGCTCATTATGATATTCTTCATTTGATTCACCAAAAGCAAGAAAGTTCACTTCATTCAATGATGGGTATGGCAGATTATTTCTTTCTATTTGAATAACCTTAATTTCTCCATTCTCTTCCTTTAAAAGTTTTAAGTCGTCAAAATCTAAAAGTTTTACAATTGCTGGGCTATGTGTTGTTAGGATTATTTGAGTATTCTCGGTATTTGACAATGTTTTAAAAGCTTCAATTAACTTTCTTTGATGCTCTGGATGCTGCGATGTTTCTGGTTCTTCAATTGCATAAATAATATTGGGAACGTTTCTTTCTTCTTGTCTTCTCTCTGCCTCTGCCCTAAAAAAGTTGAGAAGAACAAGTCTTTTTATACCACTGCCTCTTTTATTGATAGGAATATCTTCATCTCCGGAAATTGTTACGTTTTTAAAAACATCAGGCCATTTAAGATTTTCTGCTGGTGGAATTACAGGATTTAAACTATCTGCAACATCTGGATTCATTTCTCTTAATTTGTCCAATGTTCTATCTGCAACTTCTTTTAACTTCGTTCTTACTTCTGTAGCAATTTCATTTAATTTGTTTTTAAGTTCATCATTACTTAATATTTGTCTTACAGCTTCTTTCAATGGGTCTTGCACCTCGCTATCTCCATCACTATTTTTCCTATCCGATTGAAACAAAGCATATAGGGGCATATAGTTTTTAAGCTGGAGCCATATATTTTTTGCATCTTCTTTCGTTGCATCAATTTCAACATCATTCAATTGTAAATTATCTTGATAATGATTCCATATAGCTTTTCTGATAACAGCATTTTTTGTTTTATCCTCACATCCAATATCACCAAGTAATTTTTTCAAATCATTATTTTTCTTTAATAACAAGTCAGAACAAGATGGATTTGTTGGATGCAAAGCTTTTATGAAAACCTTTTCTTTTCCAGCATTGGTGTATTTTTTTATTATTTCTAAATCTCCATCACGATTTAAAAGATATTCATCTGATAGAGTAGTTGGGTTTGTTGCGTCTATCGTCAAAGTATCAGGAAGATCATCAAAAACCACGGAAATTACTGTATTATTATTCCCTTGCTCTTTTTCTGTTTTATTAATATCATCTTTATCAATCCTGACTACACCCTTGTTCTCATTAAAGAAAATATCTAACGCTTCAAGAATTGTTGATTTTCCGATATCGTTTTTTCCCACAAATACTGTCATATCTTTAAAATCAATAGTCGTTTCTTCTTGATAGATTCTAAAATTTTTTAGCCTAACTTTTTTGATTTTCATTTTAGTATCCTCATTTCATTAATATGCCGCATAACGTTCTGCGAGTATCTGAAGTCCGAGCCGTAAGGCGAGGATTTGGACAAAGATGCAAAGCACCGAAGCCAGATACGCTCTGTTGTCCGAACCCGCAAGGGTCAGAGCGTAAGGGGGGAGTGCCAGAGCCCATTATAGACTCCCTTTTATAGGCTCTCGATTGTTTTTTAGCAATACTACTGAGGGATTTGAAATTATCATGTTCAAAACCAATAGTTCCAAGTGTATCCCTCTTTATACATAACTATGTTTCCACTCTCAGCATCAACTTTAGCAATAGCACTCCTGTGGTAGCTTTCGTCTTTTAATTTTATCTTCAATTCTACTCGATAGACTTTCTCCTTGGATGGTTCTTCTTCTGCTAGAGAGCAGTAAGGCATCTTGATACTCTCTACCCCTTCTTCGGTCTTTCGCGCATATTCTGCTACTTTATCAAATACTTCTGTTGCCGATATTGTCATCTTTTTTCACCTCTTTGTTTTTCTAAATAGTGGTAAACCTTAAAAGCTTTTGGATTGCGGGCTCTGGCATTTCGGATAACTTGTTTATATCCGCAGTACTGCGTATATCATTCCTATTTGGGAGTATATTCGCATTATTTCGTATATCTTCCATTTGGGTTTTCATTTCTTTTTTTCCTCCTTTTTCTTCTGGATTTGTTTGCATTCAATATCGCCCAGAGGGCTTTTGATATTCTCAACATATCTGCTACACACATGCGTGTATATCTCCGTGGTTTTTAAACTTTTGTGCCCTAAAAGTTCCTGAAGAGATTTATTTCCGGTTTTGGAGGCTCCACCGAATCATAATCATTAACTCGGGATGCCATCAACCGCAGCACCTGCGAGCATGTCGCCCCCGATTTCTTTCTTCTGAATCTCTTTCTTGGAGGGGCGGCCGGCGGAGCAGGGGCCAAGAAAGAAACTCAAGTGGGCCCGCCCGGATTTGAACCGGAGTCAATGGCTGTTTTGCAGTTTTAAGGGCTGTCCCAAAGCCACA
Source organism: Caldifarciminota bacterium (assembly GCA_027073945.1). The sequence goes on from JALTEL010000081.1 coordinate 3,642, forward strand.
AGGATACCAAGCTACCCC
>JALTEL010000082.1 GCA_027073945.1 Caldifarciminota bacterium
AAGCGGCACCTTTCTTGAAGGAAAGCCGATCCTTCCCTTTTCAGCGATTGACTCGAGAGGACTGGATGAAATTCTCCTGATCATAGAGGAGGAGGGGAAAAAAATTGCCGGCAAGGACCTTCGCTCCCCTTTCCGGCTATGGATTGACCAGGTAAGGACTTTTCCTGGTTTTGGAACGGTGGTCAGCGGGACGGTTCTTTCCGGAACCATCAGGCAGGGTGATCTCATTCATCTCCTGCCGTCCGTCAAGGAGACAAGGACACGATTTCTGGAGGTCCACCACCGGAAGGTCTCTTTGGCCGTTGCAGGCCAGCGGGTAGGAATTAACCTCCGCAAGGTTTCCCGGGAGGAGGCAAAAACAGGAATGGCCCTGTCGAAGCCGGGATTGGTTAAACCCACCAATCTTCTCAATGTAGATCTGCATGTGCTCAAACGCGCAAACAAACCGATCAGAAACAGGCAGAAAGTGAAGCTTTATCTGGGCACCTCGGTCACAAACGCTCTGGTGGTCATAATGGAGAAGGAACAACTCTGGCCTGGTGAAAACAGTCTGGTTCAGTTCCAATTGTTGAAGCATGTGCCGGCCCTTCCGGGAGATCCATTTGTGGTTTGCCTCCTGAACATTCAGAGCGTAATCGGGGGCGGTACCGTCCTGGAGATTTCCCTGGAAAAATATCGGGCGGTCAAGGCCGCAAACACGATTCCGTATCTGAAGGCCCTTCAGGATAAGAACCTGAAAGTAGTAATGGATCTTTTTTTTAACAGGAATATCAGTCGTCCGGTAACGTCCCTGACTATCAGCCACGACACGGGTTTCCAAATCGATGAGGTTGAAGCGGAAATCAGATCAGGGCTTGAACACGGAGAACTACTATATTTTGAAGGCCGTGGTTTTTTTGGAAAAAATTATTATCAGAGACTGAAGAAACGTTTGCCTGAGATCGTTAAAAAAATTTTATCGGAAGAACCGCTGAAACTGACCGTAAGTGCGGAAGAGATCAGGAACCGGTTGCCACGATATTTTGATGAGGCGCCATTTCAGAGGATGCTTGAAGAACTCTGCCGGGCGGGGAAACTCATTCAGGCTGGGGGCGGCTTTAATATCCCAAACCTTTCAGTGCCGCTCTCTCCGGAGCAGGAGAGGTTGGCCGGCCTGTTACTCGATTATGCCCAAAAATCGGGCTTTGTGCCTTTTAACGCGGATACTTTCTGGAAACTCCACAAGAAAAAGCTCAACAAGAATGAGATACAAAGATTGCTCGACTACCTGCACGCCCGGAAAAGGCTGATTTGCCTGAATAACAGACGTTTTCTAACACCTCATGCCATGGAGCGGATAAAAAAGAAGGTGAGGGAATTAATTAAAAAAAACGGTAAGCTTACCATCGGGGACTGCAAGGCGATTATGGGGTATGGGCGGACAGTTGGAATACCGGTGCTGGATTATCTGGATTCAATCGGATTCACTGTAAGGCAGGGAGATAAGCGGGTACTGAAAGAGGTAAATCAGATTTGCTGATCGACAGGGGAATGCTGCTCTTGTGGCTTTTTGTGCGGGCGGCGATTTTGCCATGAAGAAAATGGAAAAGCTCCCGCATGGAAACGTACGTTGCTTGCATATCCCAATGATTCGGATTGAGACATATTACAGCTTTGGAGATGTGGAACATCGCAGAACCAGGATGGAAGCTTTCATAAAATTAATCAGAACAGGAGATAGGAAGAAATCGAAATGAGGCCATTTAAAAAACCGGAAAAGACGAAAGACAAACTAAAACCTATAGAACGTGTTGTACTGACACTTCAGGGAAAGGAGACGGACCGCGTGCCGGTTTGCTCAATAGGAGCCGGATGTACGCGCTTGACCACGGGTATTTCTTTTCGGGAATTTTCTACCAGGGCAGATTTAGCCGCGGAGGCCTTAATGGCTGCGAATCGGTTGGTAGGCGACGATATTATTTTCCCCTTTGTGGATCTATCGGTTGAGGCCGCGGATTTCGGGCAGAAAATAGTTTACCCCGCTGACACTACGGCTTATCCTGATTATGAATATCCGTTGATTAGAACTTCAGATGATTATGAACGTTTGGAGGCATTTAATCCGACAGGCTCACGGCGTATGTCCAACTATATAGACATGGTCCGCATATTGGTGGAGAGACGTGGCAGTGATTATCCGGTTGTAAGCTTTGTATATGGTCCCCTCGGTGTTTTAGGCATGATGCGCGGTACGGAGAACTTGTATCAGGACATACTCGAATACCCCGATAAAGTTAAAGTCGCTCTTGAGGTTATAACTGACGTGCTGAAAAAATATACAAAGGCTCAATGCGATTTGGGAGTGGCCGGAGTCTGTGTGGATGCGTTGTCAGCCTCCTTGTCGGGTGTAAGTTCGCAGGCATGGGAAGAATTTGAAGGTCCTTTTGTAAAAGCTTTAGGCGATATCATCAGGGAATCAGGTTGCCTGGTAGTCAACCACGGTTGCGGCCATGCGCCTTATTTTAAAGAACTAAAAAAATGGCTCAATCCTGCAATAGTCTCTTTTGCACAGCTTCCCGCCGAATGCTCCGATGCAATTGAATTAAAGGAGATGTATGGACAGGATATGACCCTTATGGGCTATGTTTCAACGGATATTCTTTACCATGGTGCCCCCATACAAATTATTGAAGAATCATGGAAACAAATTAATCAGTTAGGAGCGGGAGGCCGTTTTGTGCTGGCTCCGGGTTGTGAATATCCGCCCAACAGCAACCTTTTAAATGCGCGCGCCATGGTTGTGGCGGCCGAGCGTTATTCCGCAAGAGAGGAGGCATAAGAGAAATGAGCGATTTTCGTGAATTATTACAAACACTGAGAAACTTTGAAAAAGAGAATTTTAAAAATCACATGACCGTGGTTATAAAAAATTACGAGCCCCGGGAAATTATTGATAAAATTTTCATACCGGGTCTTGATGAAACAAGAAATCGTTATCATCGGGGTGAAATAGCAATTCCGGAGTTTCTTCTTTCCATGCGGTTGCTGATGGATATTCTTTCTCATCCCGACATAAAGAAAACAAGAAGTGAAAGGCCGAATAATAAGATCGTGCTGGGCGTGATTGAAGGGGACCCCCATGATTTGGGAAAGAATATCGTTAAAAAAATATATGAGTGTTACGGGTTTCAGGTTTACGATCTCGGGAAAAATGTTTTGATACATAATTTTGCCGACAAAGCACGTGAGACAGAGGCGGATATTGTAGCCATCTCCACGATGATGAGTACTACTGTGGGCAAAGTTTCTCAGGCAATTGAGCTGGCAAAGACAAAGACCCCATACATTAAAGTCATTGTAGGGGGAGCTTTTATGACAAACAGCGTGGCGAACAGCATTGGCGCAGACGGTTATGCTGAATCCGCTGCTGTTCTGATTGAGGAAACGGATAATATCCTGAGTAAGGCAAAGCAGATCGGGTGCTCAACCGGCAACTGAATAATTATAATATCAAATTAGGCGTAAACACGCAGATTTTTTGTTCACGTAAAACGTGCGCAAAATCTTGGGAGCAATATTATGGCCTCTGTAGTTGAGATTATTGTTAACCTGGAAAGCAATGAAATCCTGAGATCTTTGGGATATACAAATG
>JALTEL010000083.1 GCA_027073945.1 Caldifarciminota bacterium
AGTAATGTTTTCATTGTTTAAAAAGAGACAAAAGGGTTCTCTTCTCAAGTATCCCATAGAATTCAGCGGACAATGGAGAAAAGATATGTCTTGCGCCATACACACGCCTGAGAATATAACGCTTTTTTCGTTTTCTTTACCGGCAATCGCCACAATAATATCACATTATAAAGCCCGTGATAAATTCATACTGTGTTCGGATGAGCAGGGGCCTGTTTTGATGCAATTATTAAAGTATGTGAATATCGTTTCAAAGAGTAATATAAACTCCGATGTGAAGTTAAAAAAGAAAATAGATAATGCCGATATATTTTTTGAACTTGAGGTGGATAGAGAAAAAGCGAGATTTGCAAGCGCAAAATACAGAGTGGGTTTGATGAAAGACTTTTTCCCTGACTGCAATGTTATCTATACTATGAAAAATCCGATAATCCCGGATATTTACACAAATGCATTCAAAAATATGGGCATGGTTTTCAAGGACGTACCGATTTTAGCTGATAAGAAAATCAAAGCAAAAGCCTGGGAGTTCTTAAAATACAGGGGGCACAAATCCAACCAGAAAGTTCTTGTGGCCAATTTCACACAAAAGGACAGAGAGAAAAAGAAAAAGATGATGCAGCAGTTGAATCTCATAAAATGGTTTGTTGTATTTGTCGATGATTTTACAAATGCATCGCTTGCTGAGAAATTGGGCCTTGTGCTTGTTGCTGACACGTTTTTGTTTGACAATTCTCCCTTTGCATATTTTGCATACAGACAGAAGGTCAATTCCATTATGACAGAGCATCTGGCCATACCCGTAAAAAGCTCAGACTTTTTCCGTACAGAACCCCTATGGTACAAGTACATAAAGGCAACGTATAAGTGAAATCGTATTTTAAACTTTTCAAGTTTGTAAGGCCTCATGCTTTCCTCTTTATTCTGACGTTCATAGTAATGACGGTGTATTCCGCGATAAACGGGTTTTCAATAGCCATGCTTTCCCCGATATTAAGAGTGCTTTTCTACAGAGGAGGTACACATCTTTATTCAACAAAACTCCCGTATATAAATGATTTTCTCAACAATTTCATAATGAGGCAGAGCCCGCTCGTTGGAATAGAGCGCTTAAGCATTGCTGTGATATCGCTTTACTTTATTAAAGGTATTTTTACATATGCCCAGAATATTTTGGGTGCTGTCGTTCAGGAACGTATTACCAAAGATATAAGGGTTACGTTATTTGAAAAATTGATGCACCTGCCCCTGTCTTTTTTTAAGAAGGCCAATTCCGGGGATATAATTTCAAGGTTCATTAACGATATTAAGCTTGTCAGAATAGCAATAACGCATGGGGTATATGTGGCGGTCAGGGACTCAATCACAGCGTCCGCATATCTCGTTGTAGCTGTGCTGAGTTCATGGCGTCTATCTCTGATTGCACTGCTCGTTATTCCGCTTTCTCTGTCAAGTATTGTAATTATAAACAGAACATTGAAAAAACGGGCAAAAAGGGCACAGGAAAGCATGGGCAGCATTGGTTCGCATCTGTTTGAAATACTTTCGGGCATAAAACTCATAAAAGGCTTTGCAACAGAGGATGTTGAAGTGGACAATTTTTCAAAAAAGGCGGATATTTACTACAAAAGGTCATTGAAATTTCAATACCTGGGTGCGATTTCATCTCCTTTGAATGAATTTTTTACGTCAGTGGTGGCTGCATTGCTGCTTTACATAGGCGGTATGCTCATTTTTAAATCTCATTCCATAACACCTGATAGCTTCTTTGTATTTCTTGCAGCTGCATTGTCATTAATGTCTCCGATAAAGCACCTTTCACAGATAAATGTATATATTCAAGAGGGCACGGCAGCTGCAGAGCGCATATTCGGAATACTTGATATATCCTTGGAAAAAAATACAGGACATATCAAATTCAAGGGGTTGAAACAGGGGATACGGATTGAAAATTTATCCTTCAAATATGATGATAGCGAAGAATATACGTTAAAAGATATTAATCTTGATTTGCATAAGGGGGAGAGAGTGGCCATTGTAGGGCATACAGGTGCGGGTAAATCCACTCTTTCAGACATTATTACAGGATTTTATAACAACTATGAAGGACATATACAAATTGACAATATAGAGCTTCGTGATATTGATGCGAAATCTTATAAAGAGCATGTATCCATTGTTCCGCAGGATGTTTTTCTGTTTTCGGGAACAATAAGGGATAATCTTACCTATGGTATTTTTCATGTAAGTGAAAAAGATATGATTGAGATTGCCCGAAAAACGCTTGTTCACGATTTTGTTAAGGATTTGCCGAATGGTTATGACACTGTTATAGGAGAGAGAGGAGTGACACTGTCCGGCGGAGAGCGTCAGCGTATTGCTGTTGCACGTGCCATGCTTAGAAAAACGGATATTATAATCCTTGATGAAGCGACAAGTGCCCTTGATACCGAAAGTGAAGAAAAATTGAAAGATATATTTTACAGGGAATTGTCAGAAAGCCTGATGATTATAATTGCGCACAGGCTTTCTACAGTGAAGGACGCGGACAGAATTGTTGTTGTTGAACAGGGCAGGATTATAGCTGCAGGAAAGCACCAAGAACTTCTCAATACCTCTGATATATACAAAAGGCTATACAAAAATCAGCTTACCTGAATGAAGTTCGGACACAAAACAGTAATAATACTCGGGCTTTTAACGCTTTCCATATTGCTAATAACCCAGCCTTTTATCTCAAGTATCAGAAAAGAGGTTAAATCAACAACAACACTTATGGCCAAGCTTATATCAGGGCTTGTAATATCATCGCTTTATGAAGAAAATGTAGCCGGGGTTGTATCGGATGTTATAAAAGATGTTTCATTCCCCATTATAATCACTGACCAATATGGCATCCCAAGGGCATGGGAGGGTATTGGCGTCAGTCCGAGACTGTTTACTCAGGAGGAGCTGAACAGACCTGACTTGCTTCGCAATAATCCAGCTTTTAACAGGATAATGCTGCAACTGGAGAAACTGAGGTACATCAATAAACCAATCCAGATAAAGGTAAATTCAAGGGTTACGGGATACCTTTATTATGGGTATCCTCCGATAATAAGTTATCTGAGAATATTTCCGTTTTTACTGCTAATTGTGGGTGTCCTGGCCTTTATAGGCTTCTTTTTGGCAGCAAGGTCCATACATGCCTATGAAATTGAGACAGTATGGCTGAATTTTGCCAAAGGTCTGGCACATCAGATGGGAACGCCTGTCTCCGCTTTGCTGGGTTGGTATGAGCTTCTTAAAACAGAACCTGTGGACAGTCAGATATTGATGAGTATTAAAGAGGATATAAGCAGATTGAGTTCAATTCTAAAAAGGTTCTCCAGAGTGGGCGGACAGCCCGTGCTCTCTCAGAGCGATGTAAAAACGATAGCAAATAACGTTTTGAAAAATGCAGAGCAGAGATTTTTGAAAAATGTCAGAGCCGAATTGGACGGAGAACGATGCATGGTAAATTGCGATGAGGAATTGATAGGGTGGAGTATAGAAAATCTTTTAAAAAATGCCTACGAGGCAAGAGGTGAAAATCCTGAGATAAAGATACATACAGGCAGTGTTGAAAATTACTGC
>JALTEL010000084.1 GCA_027073945.1 Caldifarciminota bacterium
TGATCCGATCCGAAGGTGTTTTTAACATTTTCAGAGTTGATGAAAGAAAAACCACTATTCCTTTTAATTTATTAAACAGATTGATGGGGAAATCGGAAATAAGGGAACTCGTTGACTATGCATATAGAAATATAGGTGTTAAGGAAACTGTTGTTCTTGCGGATCGTTTAAAAGATCTTGGTTACACACAATCAACACTTGGTGGGCTTTCTATTGCCATTGATGATATGATAATACCCGCAGAAAAGTGGAATATCATAGCCCAGTCGGAAAAAAGTGTCAATGAGATTAAAAAGCAGTATTCCGAAGGACTGATAACCCAGGGAGAGAAATATAATAAAGTTGTTGATATATGGGCAAAGAGTACGGATGACATAGCCAATGCCATGATGGAGGCCATGAAGAATCCGGCTTCTGCCGGTAAGGCCGGCAAGAAAGCTGAATCCAATGGAGAGGCTTTGAATGCTGTTTATATGATGGCGGATTCCGGAGCAAGGGGAAGTAAGGACCAGATGAGGCAGCTGGCTGGAATGCGCGGGCTTATGGCCAAACCTTCCGGTGAAATTATTGAAAATCCAATTACTGCCTGCTTCAGGGAAGGTTTAAGTGTACTTCAGTATTTTATTTCAACCCATGGTGCAAGAAAGGGTTTGGCTGATACTGCATTGAAAACTGCAAATTCAGGTTACCTCACCAGAAGACTTGCAGACGTTGCCCAGGATTGTGCGGTTGTTGAAGATGACTGCGGAACTGTAATGGGTGTTGAGGTGGAACCCCTTCGTGAGGGTGGCGAGGTTATTCAGAGCCTTGGTGAAAGGATTCTTGGAAGAGTTACCCAGAAGCCGGTTCGTGACCCCTATAAAGATGAAATTATTGTTGATAAAAATGTAGAGCTTGATGAAGCGCTTGTTGCAAAAATTGAAGCTGCCGGCGTGACAAGTGTTACAATTCGTTCTGTCTTGACCTGTAAATCAAGAAATGGAGTCTGTGCTGCATGTTATGGTCGAGATCTTGCCTATGGTCAGACAGTGGAAATAGGGCAGGCTGTTGGAATAATGGCTGCCCAGTCCATTGGAGAGCCCGGAACACAGCTTACAATGCGTACTTTTCATATTGGCGGTACTGCAAGCAGAAAGGTTGAAGTTGCAGAAATCAGAGCAAGGGTGGCCGGAATTGTAAAATTTAATGATGACCTCCACATTGTTAATACTGCCGATGACAAACAGATAGTAATGAACAGAATGGGGGGAGGATTTTCCATTACAGGTCCTGACGGAAGAGAAAGATCCAGGGAAACCGTTATTTATGGTGCTGCCATTCTTGTAAATAATGGTGATTCCGTTAATGTAGGAGATGCTATTGCAACCTGGGATCCATTTACAACCCCAATTTTAACAGAGGTGGATGGTAAAGTCAGATTCACGGATATTATAGTGGGCAGTACAGTCCAGGAACAGATTGACCCGGTCACAGGCAAGGTGAGTCGCACCATAATTGAAGGCAAAGTTGCAGATGTCAGGCCGAGAATTGTTATTAAGGATGATGACGGCAAAATTGTTAAACTGCCCGATGGCTCTTCTGTTGCATCTTATCTTTTACCAACAAATGCAATCCTGATGGTTGACGAAGATGATCAGGTAAGGGCAGGTGATGTCATAGCAAAACTTCCCAGTGCTACGACTAAGACCAAGGATATTACAGGCGGTCTCCCAAGGGTTGCAGAGCTTTTTGAGATCAGGAAGCCCAAAGAGCCGAGCGTTCTTACAAGTATTGATGGGTATGTTACTGTAAGCAAGGCCACAAAGGGTAAACAAAAGGTTATAGTAACTCCTGCCGATGTCGGGGACAAAAAAGAATACCTTATTCCCAAGGGACGTCATATAATGGTGTATGATGGTGATTATGTAAAGGCTGGAAGTCCGTTGATCGGAGGGAGCGCTAATCCCCAGGATATTTTAAATATCAAGGGAGAGGTTGCGCTTGCAAGGTACCTAGTTGACGAAGTACAGGAAGTTTACCGGCTCCAGGGTGTAAGAATCAATGATAAGCACATTGAAGTTATTATCAAACAGATGATGCGCCGTGTTAAAGTTGTTGATGCAGGGGACACCGATTTCATTCCCGATGAACAGGTTGACAGGACTATTTTTGCGGAGACAAATAGGGACGTAGTTGCCAAAGGCGGGAAACCTTCAAGGGGTGAACCTCTTATTCTCGGAATTACAAAGGCATCTCTTGCAACTGACAGCTTTATTTCTGCAGCCTCATTTCAGGAAACCACAAAGGTTCTAACTGAAGCGAGCATGCATGGAAAGGTTGATTCACTCAGGGGATTAAAGGAAAATGTAATTATGGGAAGGCTTATCCCTGCAGGTACGGGGTTTTCAGATTATAAAAATATAGATGTGAAAACATCCGGGTTGTCCGAGTCGTGAGTATTAAAGAAAAGGCTTGACAAATTTGGTTAATTAAATAATAATTAAACATTTTGTCGTACATGAAAATTTCGGAATAATTCCACAAGGAGTTTATTAGAATATGCCGACTATTAATCAGCTGGTGAGAAAAGGAAGAAAGAAAATTTTAAAAAAGCAGGGAACACCTGCACTTAAGGGCGGGCCGCAAAAACGCGGGGTATGCACCAGGGTGTATACATCCACTCCCAAAAAGCCGAATTCGGCTTTAAGAAAAGTTGCAAGGGTTAGATTGACAACAGGAATGGAGGTCGCAGCGTATATTCCGGGTATGGGACATAACCTTCAGGAGCATTCAGTTGTCCTTGTAAGGGGTGGAAGGGTAAAAGACCTTCCAGGCGTTCGTTATCATATAGTAAGGGGTACGCTGGATACATTGGGTGTTGAGGACAGGAAACAGGGCAGGTCAAAATACGGAACTAAAAGGCCAAAATAATCAGAGGGTCCTTATTTGTGGATTGCCTGGTATATTGTAAACGGGTTAAGGATTTGGTGTAATATGGCAAGAAAAAAAATTGTATCAGGATATTCAACTGCAGGCATCAGCCAGGAAAATCGTCTTGCTGGCAAATTTATTAATTGTGTGATGAAAGACGGCAAGAAATCTGTTGCTGAGAGAATTTTTAATGATGCTTTGAATATTGCAGAAAAGAAAATTGGAGAGCCTGCGCTGTCGATCTTTCAGAAGGCCGTCGATAATATCCGACCTTCAGTAGAAGTGAAATCAAGAAGGGTAGGGGGGTCAACTTATCAGGTGCCCACTGAGATTAAACCAGCAAGGCAGACCGCACTTGCTTTCAGATGGCTGCTTAAGTACAGCAGGTCCAGATCAGAGAAAGGAATGGCAAAAAAATTGGCGTCTGAATTGTTAGATGCGTATAATGAACGAGGCGGCGCTGTAAAGAAGAAAGAGGATACACACAAAATGGCCGATGCAAACAAAGCATTTGCTCATTTTAGATGGTAAAATAGTTTTACAAAGTCCTGTTAATATTTCAGGGAGGAATTAACGAAGATGGCAAAAGAGAAATTTGAGCGGACTAAACCGCATGTGAACATTGGGACCATAGGCCACATAGATCACGGAAAGACAACACTGACGGCAGCAATTACCAAACATGCGCATGCCCTTGGAT
>JALTEL010000085.1 GCA_027073945.1 Caldifarciminota bacterium
GCATCGGTTTGCTCTCCGCTAAGCCTGTACCTGTTATCAGAGGAATCTTTGTCAATTGTCGTAAATGACTTTACCTTACCGGAAAATACAACAACCGAATTCATCGGAGTATTGCCCTTTAATGTTACGGGCAAAACCCTGTATCCTTCTCCAACTTTAATTACGGAATTACCGTAAGGTCCCTCTGTAGCAGGGTTGTCCGGGTCAGAAATCCATTTCCCGTCAACGACAAATTTGTAGTCATATTTCCCGGCTTCAAGCGGAATAACCACATACCACAGTCCATCCTTATCCTTTTTCAAAGGCGTGGCATCCGTACTCCAGTTATTAAAATCCCCTGCTAGATAAACAGACTTTGCATAAGGGTCACTGTAAGTGAACTTTACACCATTCATCCCCTTTGATGGCATCCCCATCAGTAATATAACAAAAAACTTCACCATGATTTACTCCTTTTTAAAACCAGAATTTCACAAATAATTTTATTCTATCCGAAATTTTTTGATACGGATAATCTGCCACATCAGGGTCATTGACTATATCGCCATCAGTTCCAGACGGGTCTCCGTATTCCAGAAATATCTCATTATTCTTAAATTTTCTAAAACCAATCTGAGCAAAATAGCTCTCCCAGTTTAAGCCCTGACCATTACCAAGTGCACCTCTTGTGTAAAACTGCAGCCAGTCTGTTATGTTAAACCATATCTCTGTGCCCAGGAGTTCGCGCTGACCTATTGAAAAATCATTCGACTTTAATCCTTTATTTATGCCAATATCCTTTATTTTGTATTGAAGCTTAACCTTCATTCTGCTATTTTCACCCTGTATTTGAAAGAACACATGCCGCCAATCGCCTTTCTGGTTCCTGGTCTGGTCATAGAAAATTTTTGCGGACACACCGCCGAAAAACTCGGTATAAACCTCGGCATAATTGGAAAACACGGACTGCTGCTTATTCAAAAGTACGGGATAATCATAAAACGTATTGTATTTTGTAAATCTGTAGAGTAGATTAATAGCCTTGTACGGTACAAAATACAGTGCCTCAACATATACTCCGTTTCTACCGAATTCATGGTCGTATGCAGGATTGAATTTGTTGGAAAGCTCATCAATAAAATACTTTCCATAGTTAAAATAATCCGCGGATAGGTTGAGGCCGTGGAATGTAAGTTTACGCATCTCAATTTGAAACGCGGATTTATCCATATACCCCGCAAGGCTATCCTGATTGGGATGCCTTGAGCTTGCACCTTCAAACGACAGATAAATCGTTCTGTAAATATGCGCTCTCAGATATACGGAGTTTATATCATTATAGCTTTTACCCGAACCCCTCCAATCTTTTCTGGCGTACAAGTAGGACAATGTCATAAAACGTTTAAAATTTTTCCCCATTCTTGCAATATAAGCCTCACCGTCCCAGCTTTTGAATTTTGACACAAGCCCTGTGCCAAAAAAACCGTAAGTTTTCCAGAAATCCATTCTTACGCCTTCTCCCTTTACGCCCCATGCATCATCTTTAACTCTATCAGGATTTATAAGAAAAAGTATGGGACTCTGAACCCAGTATCTATCTTCCCTGGCAAATGCCACGTAAGAAAAATTACCTTTTTTATATTCCAGATGCCCCTGGTTGAAATAGATCTTCCCGGAATTCGAGTTGGATTGTGCGTTGAAAGATAGATAAAAGAGGCTGCCTCTCTTTTTTGCCGTTACCTTGAACTCAACATATTGCCTGGGATTGTATAAATTCCATATAACCGGATTCTGGTTTTTCTCGGAAAAAAATTCATTCTCAAAATAACCATTAAAATTCACTGGAAACATCAGCAAAAATAGCGTTAAAAGCATAATAATAAGGTTAAAGCATAAGCTTCATAAGGTCAAGGAATAGTATATTTCATCATAACAATCAAATACTACAATAAACCGACCTTATCATTAAAATCAGTGATCAATTCGTCTATCTTAGGTGTAATTGAATGGACCTCTTTCCAATACTGTTGGCTGTCATACCATTGAGCATTGAGCTCCTGGACAGACCTTTTTTGCTGCTCTATCCATGTATAGTATTTCAGATTATGAATGCGTTTTCTGTCATAATAATCAAGCTCTTTTGTGTTGTCAGTAGATATTTGCATAAGCATTTCAAAATCCCTTGCTGCCTGCTCTTTGGTATATTCCCCTCTTTCTTCCCGCAGTTCTTTCAGTCTTGAATCATAGAGCTCCATGGAATCCGTAAAAACAGTGAGAACCACATCATTTTCAGTCAACTCATAGTACTTTGCAAATTTTATGGCACCAAGCATATTCCCAATAGAAGATATGCCGAGCAGGTCCAGATTTTTTACGATATTTTCCGAAACTCCATGTTTCACAAGGTATTCTTTTCCCAGAGACTCATTGAATAGTCTTATAAGCCTTATTGTATGCTCATCATCAAGTCCTATTACCATATCAGTATTTTTTACATTGTGAATCCATGGAACATGCTTGTCCCCAATTCCCTCTATCCTGTGCGCACCATACCCGTTGTACAGCAATGTCGGACATTGCAGGGCTTCCCCAACGGCAATTTTGGATGCAGGGTATAATTCTTTCAGAAAATCTCCTGTTCCAAGGGTACCAGAAGAACCAGAAGAAAGCACAAGACCTCTGTAATTACCGTTTTCTCCAAGCTCTTTATTAAGAACTTCCTGCATAGCATGGCCTGTTACTTCGTAATGCCACAGGTGATTACCAAATTCATCAAATTGATTGAAAATTACAATATCTTTTCTCGTCCCCCTGAGTTCCCAGCATTTATCAAATATTTCCTTGACATTGCTTTCGGTTCCCGGAGTTGCTATAACCTCTCCGGCAACCTTGGATAGCCATTCAAAACGTTCTCTTGACATGCCTTCGGGCAAAATCGCTATGGAAGAGCAGGCAAGCAGAGCAGCAACATAGGCTCCACCTCGACAATAGTTCCCCGTGGAGGGCCATACAGCCTTGTGTTTTGTGGGGTCAAACTGTCCTGTAACAAGCCTCGGCGCAAGGCAACCAAAAGTGGCACCAACCTTATGAGCACCAGTGGGGAACCATTTGCCAACAAGAGAAATTATTCTTGCCCTGACACCCGTAAGTGCCGAGGGCAATTCCATGTAATTAACTCCATTGAAAAGCCCGCCATATTCTTTTGGCTCATTTTTCCAGGTTATTCTGAAAAGATTTCTTGGGTGAACATCCCACAATCCTATTTCTTTTAGTTCGTCTTTAATTTTCCGGGGTATTTTTTCAGGATTTTTCATTTCCTCAAATGTGGGTATGATTATATCTCTTTCTCTCGCTCTTTTTATTGTTCTTGGCAGTTGTTCTTGGTGAACATTGAGATCAATCTGATTATATTTCATTGTTAAACTCCTTTTGTATAATTAAAGGTTTATATTATGCTATTATATGCCCGTTCATTCCAGTTGTGAGGTTTTTATACATTACATCATGAGCAACACAGTTTGTAAATCCATTTATTTTACTTTAAAATTGTACAGTTTTAGCAGATAAGGAGGATGTTATGCATGATATAATGACCAAAATGCTTTTTGGGAATACGATACTATCCTATAT
>JALTEL010000086.1 GCA_027073945.1 Caldifarciminota bacterium
AATAAGTTTTAGCCTATATTAAGGGGTCAGGTCTAAATTTTCCAGTTTCATTCGGTAATATTTAGAGCAAACCTTTGTTTCACAACTAAAATATAGAAGTGATATTAATCATCTGAAACTGGAAAATTTAGACCTGACCCACCCCCTATATTTAAAGCTATAAGTTAGTTATTTATCTTGACTGGCAAGTAACCCTCGTGTATAATTCGGCAGAATTTTTTTATGGAGGTTTAGCATGATATCCTTGAATAGGCGAACCTTCCTTAAGGTATCTTCTTTGGTAACGGGCGGTTTGATGTTTTTCAAACCGGCAGCAAAAGCAGGGCTTTATACACCCAATGTAAAAAAACCTAAAGGGAGCATAAAACAATATCCAAATATATGCAGCTTTTGTTCAACAGCTTGTGATATAGTAGTTAGAACAAGAGTTGATGGAAAATTTAAGAAGCCGATAAAAATTGACGGCAGCAAACATTCTACCCTAAACAGAGGAAAAATTTGCGCAAGAGGTCAGGCAGGTATTAGGACCGTTTACAACCCCGACAGATTAATGAAACCTCTTATAAGGGTTGAAGGCTCCAAACGCGGTGAGTGGAAATTCAGAGCGGCAACATGGGATGAAGCCGAAAAATACATAGCCAAAAAGGTTAAGGAAAATAGCATACAGCCCCATGAATTTGCCATATTTGCGGGTCAGCGTATGTGTGCATTTGAAAGATTAAATGCCTTCACATTTTTGGCGTCTATCGGTTCTCCGAATATGATAGGATCGCCTATGCAGCAGTGTGTTATGGCAGAGCATGCAGGCGCGGATGCTACAGTGGGAACAATGATAACGCATGATGAAATTCTTACTGATATGGATAATACAAAAATTCTGCTTGTTATAGGCACCAATGCTGGGATAGCTGGAATTTCTACGTCAAGGGCTGTTAGATTTGCAAAAGGCAAAGCAAATGGAATGAGAGTTATAGCTGTTGATCCAAGACAGAGTGAAACAGCGGCGAAGGCGGACAAGTGGCTTCCTATAAAGCCCGGAACAGATCTGCCCTTTTTGATGTCTTTAATAAGGGAATTGATTAAAAATGAGAATTATGAAGATGAGTTTTTAAGAAAGCATACAAGCGCGCCGTTTTTGTTATTTGATAACAATGGTATGCCTGAAGTGCTTGGTCAGAATACGAATCCGAAACAGTTTCCGTTCTCAAAGAATTATTATGTGTATGACGAAATTTCCGAGCATGTAATTGCTGTAGATGGGTTTACAAACGATAATATAGGCAATAAAAAAATAAAGCCTGCTCTATTTGTGCCGAAAGGGTTAACATTTGAAGGCAAAGAGGTTAAAACTGCATTTGATTATCTTAAAGATGAGGTTGAAATTGCAACGCCTGAATGGGCTTCAAAAATTTGCGATATATCTGTAAAAGATATAAAGCAGGCGGCATTTGAGCTCGGCACAATAAGACCGGCCACAGTGCACCCCGGATGGCTTGACGGACGTTATGAGAATGTTGTTCAGGCAAGAAAAGCTGCTGCCATAATTAATGTGCTTGTCGGTGGTGTAGATAAAGCCGGCGGATGGATATACACTCCTGAAGACAGGGAAGGAATAGAAAAATTCAGTGAGGCATACAAATCCGGTAAACTTAACAATCCAATGCTTTTAATGATGTCAACTGCAATGGCTCCCGGTTTGCTCGGCATGATAGGAAAATTAGAAGGTATGATGTACAACGATAAATTTCCTATGTGGCGCGGATGGCCTCATTTTACAGCAGCCTTTAATAAATACAGAGAAGAGCAGAAGAAAAAGGGACTTCCTTTTACATTATTCACCAATGCAGGTTTCAAGGAAGCCGTTGAGGGCAAGTTAAAATGGAACGGAAAGCCTTACAATATAAAAGTGGCGTATGTTTATTCTTCAAACCCGATGAAAGATTATTATGGAGATAAACAGTGGAAGGAAGCATTTTCAAATCCTAATCTTAAACTTATTGTGGCAACGGAGATTCTGCCGTCTGATACGGCAAGATATGCTGATATAATACTGCCTGATCAGACATATCTTGAGAAGGACAGTGAAATTATGCCTGATGGTCCTAACTCCGACATGGCTTTAAGAATGCGTTTTCCGTCCGTAAGCCAGATAGGTGATGTCAAGGGCGGAGGAGCAATCAACGTTATGATTTCAAGAGCTATGGGCGGAAATTACCAATCCGCTGCTATGATTGCATCCCAATTTACAGGCTGGGATATGAATTCTACTATGAAAGAATTTTCAAAAGCGTGGAAGGGAAAAGAAGGAACGCTTACAGCGTTTAAAAACTTGGCATTGAAAAGTGTTTCCAAAAAACTGCATATGACGCCGGAACAGCTTGAGAAGAAATTGGAACAAGAGGGAACACTTATTCTGAAGAAAAAAGATAAATTAATGGAAGAAGCAGGAATACCCTACAAGCTTCCGGCTCCTACATTCTCGGGCCGTATAGAGATATACTCAACTCTATTTTCACACTTCAACTATGTATACGGCAATGACCAGCATTGGAATCCTGTCTTGAAATACATTCCAATTAATTATCGAAAAGGTGCAGATCAGGCGTTCAGACCATCATCTGATAATGAGTTTTTCTTTGCCTTCGGTAAAGTTCCGGAAGATACATATTTGACAACTGCAGATAATCCTCTGCTGAATTCGCTTGTTACAAGGCATGCGGACGAAAATTACGGGTTCTGGATAAATCCAAAGAGCGCTGAAAAACTGAAGCTGGAAGAGGGGAATAAGATAGAGGTTCAAAATACAGTATCGGGTCAAAAAATAGAATCATTTGTTCATTTGACAGAGGCTGTTAGGCCGGACACGCTATATACAATGAGTGATTTCGGTATGGAAAATAAGAAACTTACATATGCATCGGGAAAGGGTGTGGATTTGAGCAAAATTATACCCTATAGACTTGGTCCTGTAACAGCTAGTGCTATGAGCTGTCAGTTTACAGTAAAAGTGAGAAAAATATAGTTTGGAGGATAAAATGGCTAAATATGGAATGGTGATGAATGTTAAAGCATGCCTGGGATGCAGGGCATGCATGGCCTCTTGTTCTCAATGGAATCAGACGCCGTTTTGGGCTGATGATGAGAAGGGCAAGTGGAGAACAAGGGTTACGGCCATTGAAGACGGGAAATTTCCTGACGTCAAGAGGACATTTTTCCCGACAATCTGTATGCATTGCGAGAATCCGCCATGTGAATCTGTGTGCCCGACAGGAGCAACATTCAGAAATAAAGATGGTATTGTCTTAATAGATTACGATCTATGTTTAGGGTGCGGATATTGTATTGAGGCTTGTCCTTATGATGCAAGGTACGAATATGAGAAGGAAGACTTAGAAGAGGATAAAAAATTCTTTGGAGAGGATGCAAGGCATCATCAGGTTCATGTTGATAAATGCACATTCTGTGTTGATAGACTGGAAGAGGGCTTGGAACCAGGCTGTGCTGCTACGTGTGTAGGACATGCAAGGATATTCGGTGATCTTGACGATCCAAAATCAGAAATTGCGCAGCTTGTAAATAGCGGCGAAGCAAAACCTTT
>JALTEL010000087.1 GCA_027073945.1 Caldifarciminota bacterium
TCGGCCATGCAAGCGGCTGTGATCTAGGGGTTATGATTGAAGCTTCCCAAGCTTCCTGCCCGGGTTCAAATCCCGGCAGCCGCACCAACTAACCAACCGGACAAATTAAAGGGGCTGACGGGTTTGATAAGTGCAACATAAACTAACCAACAGGGCAAACTATCCAGGTGCACGAATCCCGAACGAGCTGGATAAATGGCATAGTAGCGAGCGATGGGGAATTGCCTGCCAAAATTGGGCAGGGGCAATGACCCACGAGTGAGCTGAATAAACAGGCAAAAGCGAGCGGAGGAAAATTATCCACACCCTCAACTTTAGTCCCAACTATTCAATCGGATAAACTGACCTAAAGGTCAAGAGAGCGGGTATGTCTTGGTGCGGGGGGAGCGATTCCAAGAGAGATATGCGGTCAGAACGGTGTTCGAATCTGATTATTATTCACATTCATTAATGTGAGATTTGAGCGCACTTTTTGGAGGTAAAGATGGGTTTTATTTTTTTGGTCGCCGGGTGATGGATGTCACGCCTTCAAAAAATTCCAACACTGATTGGACAAATGTGTGTATGCAGATAATAAACGGAAAATGGGTGTTCAATCAGGATTTCAGTTTGTACCTGTGTTGCCGATGGATAAATCGAAACAAAGCTACCAGACTGCGTTCCATATATATCCTCCTGTTTTATTGTCATGAATGATTGCTCTTACTTGGCATTTCTACAATTCTCCCCGAAATCTTTTTAAGTCAAAAGCGTATAGGGCTTAGGGCCGCATCAGGCGACTGGAACAGTGAGGAGTGAGAGTTTGAATGGCTATCTTAGAGGGGTTTTCTCTGGTAAAAAAGAAGTCTGTAATTGCTTAGGACTGGGGGGGAGTGGAACTTTTGAATAAAGATAAGTTCATTCAAGAACTATGCTATCAGAATCTTCCAGAAGATTATCATGAAGAATTGAAAGAACTTGGAAATGATTTGGGATTCTTAGAAAGATCAATATATCAGGCCATCAGCTCAATGAGGGTAGACAAATATGCTTGCACATGGAAAGAGTACAAAGCCAATAGATACAGGTTGATTCCCATTCAAAAGATTATAATTCCTGTTTACAAAAATCGAATAAAGATATTCGAAGAATTCAAGGAAAGAATACCTCTAATGAATTCTAAGTGGGAGAAAATCGATTTCGAACTTGTTGAAAAATCAAAAAAAAATAATTGGTTCATCGTGGAGGTTGACGAGAGAATTAAAGAGGACGAAACGATACACTATGGCCCGGACGAAGTAAGGTGGGAACGAGAGCAGAAAGATCTAACAATAAATAAGAAAACTCGTTTTAGTGATGAAAACAATGTAGAGTTGAAGCCTCTAGAAATAAAGGTTGAAAAAAATAGCTACATCCTACTCTTTGACAGAAATTCAGAATTTAAAGGAAAGGAGTTATATGTTGACGGGAGGAAACTGGAGTTTAAAAAGGCTAATAATAATTACAATTTTAAAAAACTATGGATATACTCAAAAAAGAATCGTCAGAAAACAAAGTTTAATGTATCGTTCAAAAGAAGTCAATACAATAATGAAATTGAGTCTACAGAAATTAAATCTAACTATGGATATGTTGCAGACGAGAACGGAAATATATTTCAGTTTTCCCTTATTCCTGCAAACAAAAATAAAGAGGAGGGTGTTTGGATTGTCTTGGAAGATGATTTGAATGAATATGAGGAAACAGATGGGCGAACAAAAAAAGATGTCTTTTTCTCTCTTATAGATGCAGCTTTTGAGAGTGAGGTGTGGGAGTCTTCAGATAGAAGAGATAAAAAGAAAATCCGAGTTCTGAAGATTGATGTTGAAGAAGGGCGCCTTCTTCTTGAAAGAAAACCTGGTGTAAAAGAGATATATCCACCTGAAAACACTTACCAGCTAGAGATGCAGAAAAACGCTGTTATAACCCTCCTCCATCGCCCATCACCAGAGCATCTCCCACTCTTGAAGATATTTATGGATAGAGAAAAGGTTTTCTTTAATACCCCGTCTAGATATTATAAAAAAATAGATTGGGCTTTTCTGATAGATCCATCTAGAGAGGGTACGCTCGAGCAAAGAGACTTTGTAAAAAAATCTCTAGGGACTCCTGACTTTGCCCTCCTCGAGGGACCTCCCGGTTCTGGTAAAACAACTGCAATAACTGAGTTAATTTATCAACTTTTAATGGATGGAAAAAAAGTGATGTTGGCTGCATCTACCCATGTGGCGGTAGATAATGTTTTGGAGAATATTTATGAGTATTTTGACGGGAATCCAATGGAAAATGGAGTTGTCCCGCTAAGAATCGGAAGAGAGGCGGCGATGTCAGATAAGGTTCAAGCATATCAGATTGAAAAACGGATAAAAAAAGTAGAACCTCTCTTTAATGATGAAGAATGGTTCAACGCGTTAGATGATGACAAAAAAAGAGAATACTTAGAAAATGCAGTTGTCCACAGTTCCAATCTTGTATGTGGGACTACCATAGGAATTCTGCAGTATCCTCCCTTCAAGAAAAAGAGAGGGAAATACTTTGAGCCTGAATTCGACTACTTAATAATGGATGAGGCAAGTAAGACCACTCTTCAAGAATTTCTTGTTCCTGCAGTTAATGCTATGAAATGGATAATAGTTGGAGATGTTAAACAACTTTCCCCATTTACTGAAACATTGCAGATCCAACTTCTCATAGATGACATCTTAGAAGACTCCAACATGAAAACAGCGCTGAACATTTTATTTAAGATTATGTTTAACAGGAAGGGTGCAAGGATAGGGGGAAAGTGGTACCACCCGCCAAAGTTTGTATCTGTGGCCCCTAAATCTGTTATAGAAAGTATTGCTGAAATAATTAAAGAGAAATCTGATGTGATGCGGAAGGAAAACTTATATGCTTTTGTTGTTTCGAACGACCTCCGCAAAAAGAAGCGCATTTTCGGTGCCATAGAAAGGGATAGTAAAGTGCTATCAGAGATGGATATAAGAAAGGGGGAAAACGCACTTCCTATCCTGCTATCCCGAGAAATAATATTCGCTGAAGACTCTGTTTTTTACAAGTATCATGGGAATTTTCCATGGGATCATATACTAATATGGCATGAACAAGAACCAAAGCATCATCCACACAACTACAGGCACCTCTACTGGTATCGAAAAATGGAAAATGGGCTGAGAGTCCCTTATGCACTTTATATAAAGAGGGAGGGTACATTTACTGACTATGGCCATATTCAGAAAGAGATAAAAAAACTATTGAAAAAGGGTTGGGCTGAAGAACTTGCATGGAGATTGAAAAGAATACAGGAACTTGAATATGAAAATTCAGAAGAGGGATCCAAGAAAGATTATTGGAAAGAGGTTTCTGTCCTTATGCCACCTAAGCCCGAGGACATAAATGCTAGTAAACCTTACAACAAGATAAAGAAGATAGAGCAATTGTGGATGCCATCTATTTTGAAATCACTACAAGAGGGTATCAGTGGTGATTGGGATGACAAAAAAACAAAAACTTCATTCTCTCACGGCTTCCCTGATGATGTCAAAGAAGAAAGATTTTCCGCACTCACATATCAGCACAGAATGCACCCAGATATTTCAAAGATTCCAAGGGAATTGTTCTATGACAACAAAGCTCTAAAGGATGATGAGTTCGTTAAAAAAAATGGACGGAAATGGGGATACAACGGATATAGGAAAAGGGTTGCATGGGTAGATGTTCCTGGCCCTAAAAATGTAATTAAAAATGTAAACCAAGTGGAAGGAAAGATTGTACTAAGGGAACTGGAGAAGTTCATAGAATGGGATTCAGAACAGGACAAAAAGCACACAGCAATAATACTCTCTTTTTATGAAGGACAGAGAAAACACATCCGAGATAAACTCCGGGAAAAATACCCCGAAAATAGGAATAAACGGACTAGGTTTACAATAAAGGGAGTTGATGTGAGGGTCTATACGGTAGATAAAGTTCAGGGAAAAGAAGGGGATATAGTGTTTCTTTCCATGGTTAGAAATAACAGCGTTGGTTTCATGGATAGTCCTAACAGGATTAATGTTGCACTTACTCGAGCAAAATACCAGTTGGTTATTGTTGGAAATATTAGATATTTCGGGGAACAGAAACGGAGTCCGTCTTTGAGAAAATTCGCTAAAAAGGTTCAAAAAATTGGAGATGTGATAGGATATGGAAAGAAAAATTGAGTTGACGGCAAAAAGATCTATGGAAGTCAGGAAGATATTTGCCATGCTTGAACTCTGGAAATATGAAAAAAGACCAGATATGGCAATTCTCCTTAAAAAACTGGGTGAAGACGAATTACGATACCTTTCCGATGGAGAGAAAGACAATCTAAGAAGGTATTTTCAGTACTTAGGGTTGATGTCATCATCAAAAACAATTAATTCACTCGGAAGACAACTAATATCCAACAAAATCATGAAGGTTCCAGAACGTGGGATATACAAACTTTATTACATAGAAGATCCCCTTGCAGGAACACGAGTGCTGGATTATAAGGAGGTAGATGCTAGAGACAAGCAAAATGATCTTGAAGTACATGGGAAAATAGAAACTTTTGAAGATTTTAAAGAAATAGAAGGTAAAGACTTTAAACGTATGTTCAACAAAGATGAGCGTTTTTCTCTTGAATTTGTGAAAAATGGTGGTGGCTCACCATCGGTAGCATTAGAAGAGAGCACTTCTGGTGAAGTCTCTATAGTGTATAATGGCGGTGAATCAAGCGCATTGTGGGAACTAAATGTAAGTGTTGATAAAAAAAGAAGGAAGCTTTCAGGAGAAACAGATATAAACCTCGCCAGAAACCTATCCTCTTGGTTCAATGATTTTTCAAAGACCGAAATGGCAATGGCAATGAGCTTTGAGGATGCCAAGAAAAATATCAGAGTTCTAGAAAAATTCGACAAAAGAGAAAAGATAAAGGCAGAAATAGATTTTGAAGGGTTAGAAGATACGAATGAATGGGAAATCTCATTAAAAATACCCGTTGTGCCTAAAAAGGAAGAGGATGCTGAAAAGTGGATCGAACATCTCATGAAAAAGGAAATTCCCCCTAGCAAGTATATTCCAAAGACATTTGTCGAGAGGAAATACACTGAAATCATGGAAAACTCTACCATTCCGGATGCAATGCCAGACTGGTATTTTTCACTGGATTCGTTTGTGGAGAATCTTAAAAATACAAGTAGGGACACATATTACAGAATCAAAGCAACGGAAGACCTGTTTGTTGATTATTTCATGGCAACAACTCCTCCCGAGGATTGGAAGAAGAAGATAATCCTGGTGGATGGCAGCAATATAGCGTGGAATCATAAAGACAAAAAGAAAGGAGGAAAACCACTTGCAAAGAATATTGGTCTGATGATGGAGTATCTTAAGAATAATAAAGGATTTGAAAAGGTCGTTGTGTTCTGCGATGCAAACCTCAAATACCTTGTTGATGACCGGAAAAAATACGATGAACTCGTTCAGGCAGGGACTCTGCATCCTGTGCCTTCTCGCACAATTGCGGATTACTTCTTAATCGATTATGCCCAGCGGTATGGTGCTTATATAGTTACTGGGGACAAATTCCGTGACTGGAAAGAAGACGCTAGAAAGTTTGGATGGGCCAGGGCAGAGATTGAAACAAGAGACTTCAAGATAACTGGAGGGGAAGTTGTCGTGTATAATCTGGAGGTGGAGTAAATGAGCGAACGGATAATGCCAATTCATATGAAAGAGAGTCTGGATAGAAGGAACGATGTTCTTGAGAATTTCTGGGAAAGGACTGGGGCAGTTTCTGACAGAAAGGATAAAGAAAGCACGGCAAAAGTAATAGAGATAATAAAAAAATCAAAAGAGTTCATAGTTATACGCACGAAGAAAATATTTTCTGCAGAACTGATTGAAGCATTGAGAGATGCAAGAGAGCGTGGTGTCAGGATTTATGGAATAATAGAGAAAATAGAGAAAAAAGAGAAAAAAGAGAAGCCTGAGAAGCACGAATATCTGGATAGTGGAATCTTTCGTTTCTCCAATGACTCCATATTTTCATCCTACATCATATCTGACCCCAACGGAAAAAAGCCGAAAGGGCTATGGGTGCCCATACCTGTTTTCAATATTCCCAGCAACCTATCTATTGAACTTGATGGTCAGTATGTTCGAGAATTGTGGGGTCACTTCTCTCAGGAGTTCTGGCAGTCAACAAGGGAGATATTCTTTGGAAAAATGAAACAGAAGGTAGAAGTTGAGGCACAACCACCCGAGCTTCCTGCTACTTTGAAAGTGACTTCCAGAGACTTCAGTATTCCGGCATTATCTGACTCTGAGGTTGAAACTGTTGTGCTCCCAGAAACCGCTATGGAAATTGGTGAAAGCTTTTGGGAGGAAAAGGACTGGATTCTGGATGCGGGGCGACTCATTGTGCCACTAACTGAATTATCAAGAGACTTTCTGGACTATGCGATTGGAGAAGATTTGGATATATTTGCCGCAAACCCCGGTTTTGGCTTTATAAAGCTCGATAGCCCCAATCACAAGAATACTTCTTTTGTGTTTATGCCAGATATGGCAAGAAAGATTCCGGATAACGGGAAAAAAGGGATTGAAGCAAAAGTTGAAAAGTCACTGGAATGGGTTTTCAACAGAACAAAGCCTCTGAAAGAGATAGAAAATGAGATTATTCTATGGGATTCGAAATGGACTGAAAAAACAGCAATCTCCGTTGAAAAGCGGACAAAACTTACACTACCAGATGTGGTAGCCGAAAATATTGACCGGTGGCTTGAGTATGAAAAGATACCTAGACCTGAACTTCCAGACAATCTGCCTCTTGCACTGGATGTGAATCTGGAATGGAAAATTCTGCCACCATACCTGCCAGACAATGCAAAGAAACATGTTCTCTACAGCAAGTGGGAGGAGTTCCAGAAAAATATGCATTCTGCATTAGGAGAACTGCTCAATCAGTTTGACTCCGAGCTAGCGAAAAGGAGCAAAATGGTTGAAGAGAAAAAGATGAAAGGAGCAGATTTCAGAGGCTTTAAAGGAAAAGTAGGAGACTTGAGAAAGAGCCTTGCTTCTTTAGAGTCAAGGATAGATGGAGCATATGGTAGAAAAGTGAAAGCGGAGAGTATTGTTGAGGAGTTTATGTCCGTGAAAACAGAGTTTGAACAACTTCTTGACCGGCACAAACCGCAGGACGAAGAGGATAGTGACGAGATTGGTGAAATGACAGAAAAAAATAAGAAAAAACAGAAAAAGAGGGGTGTGGAATCAGCTATTATGAAAAAGGAGGACATTCCCCGTTCATTGCCAAAGATAGGCGAGCTATACAACAGCAAAAATCGTGATTTGCTTGCCATAGAGTTTAAAGAGGAGATTGAAGATGCAAAAAAGGAGGCGAAAAACTATAACGCAAGAATTGTTGTTAAAAAGGAGGTGACGTAAATGGAAGAAGAGGAGAAGATAACTGTAAAGATAGACAAAGATGGAAACATAATATCCGAGGTGCACGGAGTGGTTGGCCCATCCTGTGTTGATAAGGTGAGCGAACTCCTAGAGGGGCTGGCAGAGATAGATGATATGAAAAAGACGGATGGATACTTCATGGATCCGAATGTTCTCGAAAAAACAAAAAGCACAAATAAGTTGGAGGTGAAAAAGTGAGTGTTTTTGTAAAGGCTAAAATTAGAAAGGGAGCCATTACTACTAAGTTTGAGGATAAAGAGTGTTTGGTGAGTGCGTTGAAAGAGAATGGCATAGATTTTACATTGACAGAAAATGGAATAGATGTGCAGGACATGGAAACGCTGAGTTTTGTTAAGAAAAGCTCTCATTATGTTCTTGAGTTCCAAGTGCAAACGGAAGTTTATAACGGTCAAGAAAAAGAAACTGAGAGGGGAAAGAGAATGGTAGCATCGCAATCTAAGGCTATAAATGCCTTCGTAAGCAACATTGAATCTGCTTATGATAAGTTCCTTGATGAAAAAATCGAAAGACTGAAACTTGAACAATACGAGAAGAAGATGTCTCAGGAAATGGAAACTGAAATGAACGAAAGACAGAATGCAATTATTGCAGAGAGGGAAATCAAGAGACTAGAAAGAATAAAGCGGAAGAGAGAAATGGAGAAGAAGAAAATGATTGAGGAAAAGGTGGAAAAGTTAAGGGAGCGGGCCAAAATGCTTGGTTATGAAGTAGAGGAAAAGGTGGAGAACAATGAAAGAATTATGGTCCTCGTTAGAAGAAGATGAAATACAGGGGGATTGGAGAAATAAACAGAATCTCCTCAATGTAGCGGATATCCTTGAGGATGCAACTTCTGAGGGGGCCGGCATTCGCTTCACAATATGGGTTCAGGGATGCCCGATAAGGTGTAAGGGGTGCTGGAACTCACATATGTGGGACTTTAAACCGAACCACCTTATATCAGTAAGCCGGCTGGCTGAATATATAGCTTCAAAGAAAGGGGACATAGAGGGAATAACTCTTGTTGGGGGGGAACCTCTTGCACAGGCGGAAGCTGTAAGGAAGTTGATAGAGGCCGTAAAGAGAGAAGGGTTAACAGTCGTACTGTATACCGGCTATGATGAAGGGGAGATAAGCGGTGAAGATGCAATCGAATGCTTCAACATGTCAGACATAGTGATTGCAGGCCCATACATAGAGGAAAGGAGAAATCTCTTTTTGCGCTGGAGGGGGTCCGATAACCAGAAATTGATATTTCATAATATGAAGTACAAAGAGATGTACGGCGATGAACCGGGAGAAAATGTTGTTGAACTGCACATAGACGAGGAGAATGGTGAGATAGTTATGCTGGGTTTCCCAGATGAAGAAATTGAAAAAGAGGTGATGGAATGATAAGAGAGTACCAGAATGATGTAAATCGGAAAATAGGGTCAAATTACCCTATCATACAGCTGACAAGCTATGAGTGGAGGCGTGTACAGGGAGTTGTAATAAAGGCTTCAAGAGAAGCTGGAAAAGCTGTCTATCTATGGAACAATGTGGATGGTGTTCGGAAATGGGATATGGACGAAAGGGTTTGGATGGTGGCAGATGACAGCCTTAAATCTCCCAATGAGGCACTTAGTTGGTTTATAAAAGAGGTGGGAGATGGTAACAGAATCACATTTGTTATGGAGGATTTGCACATCTACTACGATTCCCCTCAGAAAAGGGAGATAATTACGCTGCTTAAAAAGGTGCCCAGAATAGAAGGTGATAGAACGCTTATCCTATCCCTCCATAACCGTACCATGCCTTCCGAACTGGAGAAGGAGATATATGTTCTGGAAATACCGCTTCCTGATACAGGTGTGTTAAAGAGTGTTATGAAGGAGGTTATCAATTCCCTCGAGTTGCCCGAAGAAAGAGCCCCCGAAGAGGATCAGGATTATGTCGTAGAGGCAGCACTGGGTCTCACGGAGATGGAAGCGAAGTATACCTTTATGGAAATAGCCAGTTCAGAGAACAGGCTTACCAGAAGTGAAATACCACAGATAGTCGAGAGGAAGGAACAGATAATAAAGAAGAGCGGAATTCTGGAGTATTTCCACCCGAAGGAGGCTTTTAAAGATGTCGGCGGGCTTAATAGCTTAAAGGAATGGCTCAAAGTTAGGGAGAAAGGCTTTGACCCCAATGCCAAGGATTTTGGAGTTTCACCACCTAAAGGCGTTCTTCTGCTTGGGGTTCAGGGGTGTGGGAAAAGCCTGATTGCCAAGTCAATATCGTCAGAATGGAACCTTCCACTCCTCAAGCTTGATGTCGGGCGAGTATTTGGTGGTGTTGTCGGAGAGTCTGAGAGCAACATAAGAAAGGCTCTTTCAATAGCAGAAGCCATATCACCAAGCATACTATGGATAGATGAGATTGAAAAAGGACTTTCCGGTGTCGAGAGCTCGGGTGCCACTGATTCTGGTACCACTGCCAGAGTATTTGGAACAATACTCACATGGATGCAGGAGAAAGAAAAGCCTGTTTTCGTGGTGGCCACTGCCAACAACATTCAAAGCCTGCCACCTGAACTTCTTAGAAAGGGAAGATTTGATGAAATATTCTTTGTGGATCTCCCGGGTAAAAAAAGTAGAAGAGAGATATGGGAGATTCATCTGAAAAAGAGACTCGGCAGCAGACTGGATGACTTAATAAAGAAAAAAGAAATTGACATTGCAAAGCTTGTGGAACTGACAAAAGGATATTCTGGAGCGGAGATTGAAGAGGCCCTTAACGAGGCCCTTTATTCTGCGTATTACAGTGACAGGGAACTTTCAATGAACGACCTCAAAAAAGCAATTAATGACACATACCCACTTTCTAAAATAATGGGTGATGTTATCATGGATTTAAGAAAATGGGCAGAAGTCAGAGCAAGAAAGGCAACAGACGAAGATGTTGAAGAAATAAAGGTTGATAAAACAAAAAAGGTTCCACGCCTGAAGGGTGAGGTCCCCAACCCATTTGCTGATTAGTCAGATCCGGTGGTTTAGCATGTCTAAAACATTCAAAACCCTGTTACCGGTAGAGAGAGCAGCACCAGGCCTCATTGTCGGAACAACCGATTACGCTGATGACGAAGTGTGCGGAAGTTGCCGTCTGAAAATCGTCTGTGAAATTGCGAAGAAGAGCCTGCCTCTTGAGGTTCTGGCTGCTGGCAATCCAGAGATGGTGCATGATTGTGCCAAGGGAACTCAGGTGCAGATATTCGATGTAAGGCATTCTGACAAACCAGCCGTGGAAGAAAAGTCAAAGTCAGTAAAATCCGGGAGACTCTACCTCCTTGATGCAAACATATTTATCTTTGCACTGAACGGCGATAGTAAATGGGGAAAAATTTCCGGTTGGGTCATAAATAGAGCTGACATCCGTGTTGCCACAACAAAAAAAATTCTGGAAGAAGTCCATAATATGAGCCAGAAAATGGTTGATGCCATTGATATTGTGTTTGAGGTGGATGAGATAATGCCAGAACTGCTGGAAACCAAACCGCAGTATGGCAAAAAGGAGCCATCGCTTTCAGATTTATCCCTCATTCAGGCCGCAATAGACAATGAGGAGGTGGATGGAATAATAACACTGGATACGGATTTCAAGAACATAGCGGCTGCGGGGATGGTCAGATTGAAAACTGGCAGAAAGATAGAGGTTCTCACGCCTGAAGAACTGAAATCCAAGATAGTCAAACCATCGAGAAGATAACCATCCTCATGAGTCCTGAGCAACTGGCATTGAAATTCAGACCCCCCTCAGAACATCCTCCAGTGTCCAGTAAACCACTCCCTCCTTCCGCATCTCTTCAATGCACTGCTCCGTAAAGCCTGACTTTGAGACCATCAGGTACCTCTTTTTGAAACCGTCGAGATCCGTCAGTTCTGCCTTCCGTTTCAGGTCTTTCAGGGCCGCACAGGACATCTTCCTGTTTCTCCACTTCACCTCCCCGAAAAGGACTTCCCTTT